>VGIQ01000006.1 GCA_016867835.1 Calditrichota bacterium
ACGTCTGGGGTCAGTTCACCCCCGAAGGGTACCAGATCAATGTCTCGGACGACGGTGGAGCAAACTGGCAAGGCCCGCAGGAACTCTGGTCCTTCGACGACGGTCTGCGCGGCGGTTACATTGCCCAGAACATCATTCTGGCCGGACAGAGTGACAATGTCTTTGTCGCCTTCTGCGGACAGTACGGCGCCACCGACTTTGATGCTCCGTCGATTTCGGATATGACGCTTTCCAGCGTCCGCCGCGGCGAGCCCTGGATCGTTACCGCCGAATTGAACGACGAGAGCGGCATTGACTATACCGATGTCAACTGGCTCAAGGTCGGCGCTGAAGAGTGGGACTTTGCCGAGGCCGACTCCGGAATGGTCGATGACGACGACAACGGGACCTACTACTACACGATGCCGTCCGATTCGATGAACGGAATGGCTCTCGCCGACGGCGACTCGGTCTGGTTCTTCGTCTTTGCTCGGGATGGCGTCGGCAATCTCGGATTTGGATTGGAGGGCCTGATCATTGTCGGGCGGGAGTGGCAGGGCGTCACCAACCCGGTCTTCATTCCGAGCGAGACCACGCTCGGCGTAAACTACCCGAACCCGTTCAACAGCGAGACGGTGATTCCCTACACGCTGAATCGTTCCCAGAAGGTCACGCTGCAGATATGGGACACCAACGGGCGATTGGTGGAGACACTCTACGACGGCCGTCAGGTTGCAGGTCATCACTCGGTTTCCTGGAAAGCAACAGGCGTCCCGACGGGGCTCTACATCTACACGATGAAGACCTCAGCCGGCGTCACACTTTCCGGTAAACTGACTATTCTTCGTTAAGGAAGGTCGTTCGGCTCGTATCGAGCCGACCTGTTTTCGGCAGGGTGGGGGGGAGATAACAAATCCCTCCCGCCCTGCATCCGGATCGTTCGCAGTCCTGCGCAGACCTTCCTTAATCTTACAGACATCGCACAGCACTGACTGCAAGCGATTCGTTGGGACTTTCATCCACATGATAGTCTTGTCGGACGATCATTGCGGCTGCCATTAGCCGGCTGAATAAGCCGGCAAGTGAGGTATTCCATGAACCGATTGCGTCGCTTGAGCTGGGCGATCCCGCAGATAGCGCTCCTCAGTATCCTGCTCTCCGCTGCCGGGCTTCAGGCCGGCATCACCGGCAAGGTCACGGGCACCATCCTCGATGCCCGGACCGGTGAACCGGTGGCAAATGCCAACGTCGTCGTCGTCAACACCGACTTTGGCGCTTCATCTGACCTCGAAGGCCAATTCTTCATCATCAACCTCCCGCCGGGACGTTACTCCATAACGGCCAGTTCCGTCGGCTATGTTGCTGTAACGCAACAGGACGTGATGGTCTTCGCCGACCTGACGACGACGCTCGACTTTCAACTCGAGCCGACCGTCATCGAAGGGCAAGAGGTGATAGTCAAGGCTCCCCGCAAGGTTATCCGCCCGGATGTAACATCCTCGACCCGGATTGCCACCGGCGACGAAATCTACCATATGCCGGTTGCCAACTACGTCGGCGCGCTGGCTCAGGTCGGCGGTGCCGTCGGATCCGACCAAAACATCCATATTCGCGGTGGCCGGCGAGGTGAAGTCGCCTACCTTATCGATGGGATGGAAGTCAAAGACCCGCTGCGCAATTTGCGGATGTTGAACATCGGCAACCCGGCAGTAGCCGAGATGATGGCGCTCACCGGCGGTTTCGATGCCGAATTTGGCAATGCGCAGTCCGCAGTAGTTAACGTCGTAACCCGGGAAGGCTCGAAGGAATACCACGGCCAGGCGCGCTACGTCTTCGACGACCTATCTGAGCGGCAGGAGACCAAGTTCCAGACCACTAGATTCACCACTCCGGATGGCCGGACGTTAAATCTGACGACCCAGGAACATGCCTCCTATTTGAATTACGACTACTTCGAATTGTCACTCGGCGGTCCCGAGCCGATCACCTCGCGGCTTTTCCCGGCGCTGGATTTGAAGATTCCCGGCTACCTCACCTTCTTCACCTCCTTCGACATGATTGGGCGCAACGCGACCTCCAACGGCCTCTGGATTCACTCGTCAGAGTGGTATCGGCATGATATGTCCGGAGGACTGGGTCTCGATCAAAATCGCGAGCAGACCTTTGTCAACGGTGGTCTGGCACTGACCTATCATATCAACCCGGCGATGAAGTTGAAAGGCGCCTATCGCACCACTAACAACTGGTATAACATTTATTTGATGCGCCAGAGCCGGAAATTTCCCTATGACTACTCCCAGAACGATATCAACACCGCGCTTCAAGCCTGGACCGCCAACGACTCGACCTATACCTATGTTTTCGGGGCAGATGACGACCGCGACGGCCGTATCGATGAGGAGATTCTGAATGGTCGCGACGATGACCTCGACGGCCGCATCGACGAGGATCTCCAACTGTTCGAATACAACGCTCCCGACCACCTCCCGACCCGATCCATCGACGACCGTCAAATACTTCTGACCTGGAGCCATACCCTATCGCAGCGAACGTTCTACTCGATCAAGTTATCGCGGTATCAGGCTGCAAGAGTTCTGGCCGCCGGTAACAAGAGCCCTGCAGCGTATGGCGAATTCGCCGAGACCCACATCGACCAACCCGACGCGGAGGGCAAGTATAATGGCCGCTACGACATCGGCGAGCCGTTTATCGACCGCAACGGCAACGGGATGTGGGATCGCGGCAACCAGGCCAACAACTACTTCGCATACCGGGGGTTCCTCCTCTCCGGCGATGGCACCGAAGACGATGTCGGACAGCCGGTGCCTTACTGGCTAAGCGAAAGGTCCTATGTCAATGGTCTGAAGTTCCAGATCACCAACCAGATGCACCGCAACCATCAGTTGCGCGCCGGATTCGACTATAACGAATACGAACTTAACAAGAACAGCCTGCCCTATCCGACTATAGACAACCGGGGGCGGGGTATCTACACCGACATCTACACTGTCCATCCCCGGGATGGCGCAGCGTATGCCCAGGACAAGATGGAGTTCAAAGACATTACGCTCACCTTGGGTCTCCGGCTCGACTTCTACATGCCGGGCAAGGAGGTGCGCCATGTAATGGCCTTCGACACCACGAACGCCCGGTGGAACCCCAACTACGTTCCGTTCTCCGTCCCCAAGTGGATCAAAGCCAACCTGTCGCCGCGTCTGGGGGCGTCGTTTGCCATCTCCGAAAAGTCCTATCTACACGCCCATTACGGACACTTTTATCAGCGTCCGGTCTGGGACAACCTTTACCTCGGCGTCAATCAGGAGCAAACCGGCGGGACTCCACTCATCGGCAATCCCGACCTTAATCCGGAAAAGACCGTCGCATTCGAGGTTGGCATCACCTACAACCCTTATGCCGACTACTTGATCGACATTACCGGATTCCTCAAGGATGTGAAGAACTGGATCAACGCCCGCGAGGGTAAGTATTGGTATCCGGAAAAGTTCGGTCAGCCGCTCATCGGCCAGAACTTCGCCATTTACGACAATCAGGACTACGCCTTTGTTCGTGGTCTGGAGTTCAACTTCTCCAAGGAATATGGCTCGAACGTCTCGGGGCGGCTGACTTATACGCTCTCCTGGGTGAATGCCAAAAACTCCTATAACATCGGCACCCAGGCTATCCGCGAGAACTACGTCGAGCCGCCTCAGGCTCTTCCCGCCGGTTGGGACCAGCGCCATGGGATTGTGGTTAACTACGGCCTCTCCTATGGCCCGGAGGATCGCCCGTTTGGCAGTCCGTTCGTGCCCGGTGGCTGGGACTTCAATGTCCTATGGAACATCCGCAGCGGCCTGCCCTACACGCCGACCGACGCCTCCGGCACCCGCATCGAAGGCAAATATATGTCCGAGCGGACGCCCTGGACCAACAGCGTCGATTTCAACATCATTAAGCGGATCCCGATCGTAGGATCCTATCGCGGTGCGTTATGGCTTCAGGTCTTCAACGTCCTTGACCGACGCAACATCCTACCGGTCGATGACAATTATGGCCGGGCTGGATCGCCGAATGCTTTCGACGATTACACCGGTCAGCCCGGCTGGGTCAATGACACCGTCTCCCCTAATTTCGTCCTGAATCCCTATGCCGGGCCTAATCAGGACGCGTTCGACAATCCGAGGTTCATCCGCCTCGGTCTGGGCGTCGATTTCTAACTGGATTTGGGATGAACAGGAACATCACATTTCGTAGCGGGCGCGGCTGCGCCCTGCTCGGTGCAGCCTTACTGGCAGTCGCCATGACCGCGCCGCAATTACAGGCGCGCCGCACATCGGACCGCGGCCCGGTTCGCTTCAAAGAGGGTGCCCAAGTCGATGTCGGCAAGCGGTCGCTCATGGTGCACGACGTAGGCAATGTCCGGATGTCGCTCTCCAACTGGGGCGAACAGGGCAACCCGGACGGGGTGCCGGGCTACTACGGCTTCGAATTCCCCCTCGGCAGTGGCAACGACTTCCTTTTCAGTTCCGGTATCTGGGTCGGCGCTATCGTAAACGGCCAGAAATTTGTCTCCACCGGCACCGACGGCGATAACGGGACGAATGAATTCGCACCCTTCCTCTCGTCGGTCGCGCCTTATCTCAACAGTTTCTATCCGCTATCTGCCATTAGCGAACTCGTCAATGGCCGCGCCACCGTGCGAGGTGCTAAAGGCGTCGATGATGACAACGACGGCCGAATCGATGAAGACCCCGCCGGCGACAGGACGAACGACCTGATGGACGAAGCCTTCGTTCATGGGGCTTACAACGATGACGGCGATGAAAAACTCGATGAGGACGGAGATGCGCGTGGCACCCAGGAATACTTCACCGTCTATGATGACCGCTACGTCGGACAGGTGCAAAGTTCCGACCCCGACGGTCATACGCCGCTCAACATCCTCGTCACCCAGCGCACTTATGCGTGGGGCGAAGCCTATGCCTCAGAGTTCATCCTCGTCGATCT
Source organism: Calditrichota bacterium (assembly GCA_016867835.1). Taxonomy (NCBI): domain Bacteria; kingdom Pseudomonadati; phylum Calditrichota; species Calditrichota bacterium. The sequence continues at coordinate 4,984 of VGIQ01000006.1, forward strand.
GGTTGTCCGGAATATCGGCGAACTGCCACTGACCGAGGTCTATGTCGGGCTCTTCGCCGACGCGGACATTGTCGCCAAGGGCGAGTCCGGCGACGCCGCCTCTGCCGACGACTGGAACTTCTATGACGCTCCCAACCTGATGATGGTCCAGGGCGACGACACCACCGATGCCGACGGTTTCGGTCCGGGCCTCTTTGCAATGAAGATCGTCCGGACGCCCAAACCGCTCGACTCGCTGAAGATATCGTTCAGCAATTTTGAGCGGCTTGGCGGCGGCGACCCCGAGACCAACATCGACAAATACAACCTCCTGAATCCCGGTCCCAACGGCGTCATCATGCCGCCGGCGTCATTCCTTAGCGACTGGCGCTACCTGTTGGGCTTCGGTCCCAAGGAAGGCTCCTGGGTCTTGCGGCCCGGCGAGTCCCTGCCGGTTACGGTGGCTTTCATTGCCGGAACCCGGCTGGAAGACCTGCGCCGCAACGCCCAATGGGCCCAGGCCATTTATGACAACGACTTTCAAGGCCCGCAAGCCCCCGATCAGCCGCGTTTCAGCCTCCAGCCTTCAACCGATCGCATTCGCATCACTTGGGAGAGCAACGCCGAGACTTCTCAGGATCCCATTTCGAAGGATTTCGACTTCGAAGGTTACGTGATCCAGCGCTCGAGCGATGCGGTCAACTGGTTCACCCTGACGCAGTTTGATAAGATCAACCCTAACGACGAATTCGATCCGGAGTTCCGCCGCGAAAATCTCAACCTCGGGATGCCTTACGACTCCATCCGTTTCGGAGACGCCGGACTCGGATGGACCGGCACCCTCGACACCGTCTTTGCCGGCACCGACAGCGCCCATGTCGTCCTGCGCGGCAACTACTGGCTCGAGGACCGCGACGTCTTGCGCGGCTGGAACTATTTTTACATCGTCCGCGCTTTCGACAAGGGCGTATCGGGTGCAGGGGTTCTGATCACCCCGGTCGGTCGATCCTACCTTGAAGCCGCGGCAACTAACACCCTCTCAACCTGGCCCTACGGCGAAGACCTCGAACGGGTCATCGTCGTCCCCAATCCCTATCAAGGCGGGCATCAACTTGAGTCGAGCGGCGCGCTCGATGCCTCCGGCGTCAAGCGCTATCCGCGCAAACTCTACTTCATGAACCTCCCCCCCACCGGTGCCCGCATCGACGTCTATTCCCTCGCCGGTGATCACATCATCACCCTGGAACATCCACCGGGCGGATCGGACCAACTGGTATGGGATATGCGCAACAAGTACCAGCAGGAGATCGTGAGCGGCGTCTATCTCTATGTCGTCGAGTCCGGCCGCTTCTACTACAGCGGAGGTCGCCGCTGGATCGAAGGCTCCGGGCAGACGAAGATCGACAAGTTCGTAGTTTTGAAGTAAGGAGAATCGACCGTGACCATCCCCATGCCAAACATCTCGGCGGGGCATCGGAAGATCCTCGCCTTGCTATCACTGGCGGCCATTGCACTCTATTTCGCAGGCTGCTCGGACGACCGGAAGGTGCCGCTGGTACCGGGAACCCCCTCTTACTCCGAGACAATCGTCCTGCTGGACAGCGTAGTTGCCAACGGAGCGCTGCTGTCGCCGTCGTTTCGGCCTCGCGGACAGGTTGTCGATGCCCGGCTCTATATCACCGGGCTGCTCAAAGCCGATGCCGGACTGATCCTCTACAACGATCTGAATGCCGACTCAGACTCGCTCAACCAGATCATTCTAAGGCTTAGCGGCGCGATCCTCGACATCGAACTGAAGCCCGATTCGCTGAAGACCCGCGAAGACTCGCTCGCCCTGGATAGTCTGAGGGCTTTGCGCGGTGTCAACGAAGGACTTAAGGCTGGTCTGCAGCCGGTGATCGACTCACTCGACACCCGTCTGGACGACCGCTACAGCGTCAAGGTCCGGCTCGACAATGACGCGACGGACCTTATGCCGCGTGCCATTATTCTGACCGACGCCTCGGTCCCGGCGCAGTTGAATGCCGGCGAGACCGCCGTTTGGGGACAGGGCTATTACAACGCCGAGCCCAACGCTTACGGTGTGATCGGCAAAACGATGCGCTTGAGTTTGAGTCGCTTCTGGGTTGCCGACCAGACCTTTATTCCCTCCGGTAAGCCGTCCCGACCGACGAACCCGGACGGCCTTCCGGAACTCTTCCCCATCACCGACTGGTTGGGGCGTCTCACCCCCGGCACCGATCACCGTCTGCATATCCGGTTTGGGCAGCCCGCCACCGACACCAGGCTCACGGTGACGCTCTATCTCGTTTACCAGACCATTCCCGGGTAAGGGCAATGAAACGAACCTCATTCACCTTTTCAGCCGGCGCTTTCGACCGGATCAGGGGAGTTGTTGCGGCCTTCCTCGCTCTAACAGTTGCCACCGCATCGCTCGGCCGGGAAGTTCAAAAGGTTGGGACTACCAGTCTTACGACGCTTAAGGTTACCACCAGCGTTCGTGCCGCCGGTATGGGCGACGCATACTGCGCCATGGCCGATGACATCCAGTCGATCTTCTGGAATCCAGCCGGGCTTTACCATTTAAAGGGGACTTCGGCGGCATTCACCCAGATCAATATGCCTGCCGATATCCAGTTCAACACCGCAGCAGTCGCTCGCAATCTGGGGCGGATCGGAGTGGTCGGTGTTCATCTCATTGCGATGAATACCGGCGATATGCCTGTCCGGACTATATTCCAGCCCGATGGGACCGGCGAGAACTTCATCGCCTACGATGTCATCGGCGGGGCGTCCTACGCCGGAAGATTGACCGATCGGTTCATCTACGGCGCCAACTTGCGGATGGTCGTATCGGGTATCAAGGGTGAAAACTACACCGGTCTATTGGGAGACTTCGGGACCCTCTACGAGACTTCTCTTCGGACGCTGAAACTCGGGATGGCGATACAGAACTTTGGCCCCGATGTGAAGTACTCGGGGAGTTATTACGATTACCTCGACCAGGGGCGAAGAGCGCGAAGCACACCCGCCTCCAACAATTTCAGCGCAGCCCCTCCGCCGACCATTTACCGCATCGGCCTGGCTTTCAACTTTTTCGAAATGACCGAAGTGGATCGACCGGAGCAATTCGACGCGAGCGTAGCGGTCGAGATGAGTCATCCCAACGACAACCGCGAGCGACTCAACATCGGCGTCGAGGCCTGGTATCTTCGTATGATCGCCCTGCGCGCCGGTTATAAGTTCAGACTCGCCAACAGTTATGGCTACGATGAGGAGCATTGGACTGCCGGTTTCGGCCTCTGCGTTCCGATTCCGGGCGGGTCCACCGTCAACCTCGACTATGCCTACCTCGAGTCAGGTCGGCTGGGTGAAGCCGCAAGCGGATTCGCGGAGACTCCGCACCGCTTCTCACTCGGCATCAATTTCTAAAGCGGCTGAGAATCGATTATGAAGCAAATTCCACAGAAACTGCGGCCGCTCCAGATTGTCAGATTTCTGGTTCTGCCACTGGTGTCCACGCTGATCCTATCCCTAACGGCGTGCGAACCAAAGACACCGGGGGACCCCAAGTCGAACAAGGCGCCCACCGTTCGCATTACCGTTGCCCCCGACACCAATGCGATCCACGACCACTATCTCTCGCCAACGCCGATGTTCCGGGTTCAGTGGTTCGGTTCCGATGAAGACGGATATGTAACCGGCTACTACCTTCAAGTTGACGACGGTCCGACTGCCTTCACAACCCGTGGGGACAGCGCTATCGCCTTCATCTCCAGCGATCCGGATACGACCGACACCACACACGTCCGAACATTACCTGCATCGCATACCATAAAGGTCTGGTCGGTGGACAACGAAGGCTTGCGCAGCAATCCCGCTGAGCGACAGTTCCGGGCTGTAAACGGCATCCCCCGCATTAACTCGCTGGCTGCACCATTTGCATCGGGAGCGACGACGGGGCGGGGTATTGCCTTCAGCGTCGATGCCTCGGACACTAATTATTCCGGCCTCTGGTATCGTCTCTGGGTGAACGGACAGCCGGTCACGAACTGGATCGAGCAGTCCAAGTTCCAGTTCTGCAAGGTCGGCGACGCGGTCATCGTCGGTTCCATAGACGCCGGCGAAACCGTCGTTGTCGATCACCTTCTGCTGGGTCTCGGCAGCAACACCATCGAGGTTCGCGCCCGCGACTGGGGCAATGCAGTGAGCGAACCGGTGCTACGCACCTTTACCGTCAGCGACACCTTTCGACCGGCGATTTCACGCATCAATTCGACCTATGGCAGCGCCCGCTACTATCCGGACGGTTCGATCTTCCACTCACCCAACACCACGACGCACTTCGAGATAAATGGATCGGCTGTGACCTACTACGGTTCCATTCAGGGCTATCGCTACCGTTTCCTGCGGGAGGGTCAGAGCGATGTCCCATGGTCATCCTGGGGTGGAGGATCGGTTGACATTGAGGATTTAGCCCCCGGCAACTACCGCTTCGAAGCCATTTGTCGTGACTACACCGGCGCCGAAAGCTCGCCTTCCACCTATTCGCTGACCATTGTCCAGGCCGATTTCAGCGGCCGCAAGATGGCCATCGTGGACGAGACTCGAGACGGCAATGGAAGTCTTGGCAGTCCAGACGACCGGCAGGTCGATCGCTTCTATCGCAATATCCTGGGCGGTGACTCGTCGCGCGCGGACACGATTTGGACTTCCGATGACGGCTGGGCGGTAACCGAGTTCGACTACGTAACCCATCGCGTCGGAGAGACTAAATACATTTCGCCCAAGGACCTGTTCGATAAACGGATCGTCATCTGGCATGCCGAAGATAAGACCGTCAAAGATCTAAAGGACAATGCTGAGAACCGCCGGGTGCTGGGTGAGTATTTGGACCGCGGCGGCCGGCTGATTCTGACCGGCTGGGACGTCGTAGGTAACTTCACCGATGTCGATTCCGCTGCCTTCCCCGCGGGCTTTGCCTCGCGTTATCTTCGCATCAGGTATGCCAGGCGCGCCAATGACCGGATATTCGTCGAAGCAACCGGTTTTGGAGACTATCCCACAATCACACTTGATCGGGACAAGATTCCGGCACGCTGGACCGGTGTTGATTTCTGCTGGGCATTGGAGGCTGCGCACCGCACCGATACCCTCGCGGTCTGGTCCGCCGGAACAACACCGGCCGGTAAGGCTGCAGTTATTCTCAATAACTCGCCGGTCAACGTCTGGCGCACCGCGACCTTTGGCTTCCCGCTCTACTTTATGCGCGATGCCGAAGCCGGCCCGTTCTTGCGACGGGTCATAACGGCACTTGATGCCGGTTGATATTTACGGTGCTTTACAGGCAGCCCGTTTCTTGACTGAAGCGGGCTGCGCTCTTTATAGAGTTCAACGCCCGTTCCAAGACCCGGCAATGCCAACGCCGTCGCTTTGGACTATATCGGCTTGACTTTGAAGCCGCCCGGTGCCTATATTTATGCTTTAACCCGAATCGCCATATTCATTGAGCGGAATGACCACCCCGGAGCCCGGACGCAAGATTCGCGTTATCATCGCCAAACCCGGTCTTGACGGCCACGATCGCGGCGCCAAAGTGCTCGCTGCAGCCTTTCGTGACGCCGGAATGGAAGTGATCTACCTCGGACTGCGCCAGACGCCCGAGATGATCGTCGAAGCCGCTTTGCAGGAGGATGCCGATGTAATCGCTCTCTCCATCCTTTCCGGCGCGCATATGACGATTTTTCCCAAGGTGCGCCGGTTGATGAATGAAGCCGGACTGGACGACGTGCTTCTAATCGGCGGCGGTATTATTCCTCCCGAAGAGATCGACGAACTGGAAAAGCACGGCATCGATCGCCTCTTTGGGCCCGGCACTCCGGTCAGTGAGCCGATTGCCTTCATTCGCAACTGGTTTACCACATCGCACCAGTCGGTTCTTGCTCCGGCATAGCGAATTGGGTAAGGTCGCAAGTTTATAGATTCAGGGAATTCGTATGTCCGGCCACTCCAAATGGGCCACCATCAGACGGGACAAAGAGAAGAACGACAGCGCGCGCGGTCGCGTCTTCTCCAAGATCATCAAGGAACTGACTATTGCTGCCCGGCTCGGCGGCGGCGAGCCGGGGGCCAATCCACGTCTGCGGACCGCCGTTGCCGCTGCCAAAGCCGCCAATATGCCGTCGATCAATATCGATCGTGCCATCAAGAAGGGCACCGGTGAACTGCCGGGCGTCAGTTATGAAGAAGTAACCTACGAAGCCTACGGGCCGGGCGGAACTGCGCTCCTGATCGAAGTGATGACCGACAATCGCAACCGGACCGTGAGCGAAATCCGGCACCTTATCAGCAAGCATGGCGGTAATATGGGTGAATCGGGCTCGGTCGGCTGGATGTTTCAGCGGCGCGGGCTCATCACTATCCCGTCATCGCAGACCGATGAAGAGAGCCTGATGCTCTCAGCCCTCGACGCCGGCGCGGAGGACATCGAACAGGTTGGGGACGAGTTTCAGGTGACGACCCCACCCGATAGACTCGAAACTGTTCGTGCTGCACTGGAGGCTTCCGGATTGACCCCGGAGTCCGCCGAACTGGCGCAAATTCCGCAGAATTACGTCCCGGTCTCGAGCGAGCAGGCACGGTCAGTAATCAAGTTGATGGAGATCCTCGACGAGCACGACGACGTGCAAAAGGTCTGGTCGAACTTCGACATTCCGGATGAACTTATGGCGGCGCTCTGATCGTCTTCGGTATAGATCCCGGACTCACCGCCACCGGCTGGGGCGTCGTCGCCCGGCAAGGCAGTCGCATAACCCCCCTCGAATGGGGGGTTATTCACTCTGGTGCCGGAGACTTGGCCGTCCGTTTGCGACGCATCTACTTTGAACTTCTCAGCGTGTTGGAGAGGCATCGCCCGGAGTTGATTGCCGTCGAGGAGATTTTCGTCGCCCGGGACCCAAGAGCCGCGCTGCGTATGGGTCATGCCCGCGGCGTTGCACTGCTTGCATCAGCGACGTTGGAGCACTCCAGGGTCGTCGAATATCCGGCGAATACGGTCAAGCAGGCTGTTGCCGGCCGCGGTGGTGCGGCTAAGGAGCAGGTCCGGTATATGGTGGGAAAGTTGCTTGCGCTCGATATGACCAACGTGGCAGAAGACGCCTCGGATGCGCTGGCGGTAGCCATTTGCGGGGCTTTGAAAGGTTCCTCAATCGTCATCCCGTCATAGAACAGTCTTGTCATAGAACCTGGAGGGCTGCTTCGTCCCGCCTCCAAGCAAAGCCCTCACCATCTACCGCCGCCTCAAGACGAGGTTGTAGTGATGACCAACCTATCCTTCCCCACTTCTACCAAAACCTTCGAGCCTTCCCGCACCTCACCAGAGATGATCATACGGCTGAGCGGCGTTTCGATAGTTCGCTGAAGGTAGCGTTTGAGCGGTCTCGCGCCATATTGCGGATCGTAGGCTTCACGAGCCACCAATGCCCGTGCCGCAGGTGTCAACTCCAGGCTGATCCCCATTTCCGCCAGCCGCTTGGAGAGCCCCTCAACCTGTAGTTCGACGATCTTCTCCAACTGTTCCGGTGTAAGCGGCTCAAAGAACAACATCCCGTCGATGCGGTTGAGAAACTCCGGCGAAAAGTGCATCCGCACCGATACCATCACCCTCTGTTTCGTATCAGGTTGGGTGCTATCCGCCCCGCCGAGGTTCGAGGTCATGATCACCACCGTATTGCGAAAGTCAACTGTCCGCCCGTGACCGTCGGTGAGCCGGCCGTCGTCGAGCAGTTGAAGCAGCAGCGCAAAGACGTCGTGGTGCGCCTTTTCGATTTCGTCAAGCAGCACGACGGCGTAGGGTTTGCGCCGGATCGTCTCGGTCAATTGACCGCCTTCCTCATATCCGACGTATCCGGGAGGCGCGCCAATAAGCCGCGCGACGGTATGCCGCTCCTGATACTCCGACATATCGATCCGCACCAGTTGCTCTTCGCTGTCGAAGAGCGCTTCGGCAAGGGCACGCGCCAGTTCGGTCTTGCCGACACCGGTGGGCCCGAGAAAGAGAAACGTCCCGATCGGGCGTTTCGGATCTTTGATGCCGGATCGCGCTCTGAGGACGGCATCGGCCACTGTATCGACCGCCTCATCCTGACCAACGACCCGCCGGTGCAAATCGTCGGCGAGGCGGAGCAGTTTTTCCCGTTCGACTTCCAGCAGTCTCGCCGCCGGTATTCCGGTCCAGAGAGCGACGATCCGGGCGATCTCCCGTTCGGTGACTTCCTCCTTTAGCAGCCGCTCGCCCGGCAAGGCCTCGAGTTCACCTTCACATTCTCGCAGCGCCTTCTCAAGTCCTATAAGGTGTCCATACTTAAGTTCGGCTGCCCGGTCCAGATCATAGTCCCGCTCGGCACGTTCGACAGCCAGTTTCGCGGCTTCAATCTCCTCCCTTAATTTCCTGCGACGGCCGATAATATCGCGCTCAAGGTCGTATCCCGTCTTTAACGACTCCTCAACGACTTTAAGGCCTGCCAGTTCGTCCTGAATTTCCTTGAGCCGCGACCGGGAGGCGTCGTCCTTCTCACGTGCCAGAGCCGTCCGCTCCACTTCGAGTTGCCGGCTGCGACGGGTAATGTCGTCGAGGTTCTGGGGCAGCGAGTCGATCTCGGTGCGGATCATTGCCGCGGCTTCATCGACGAGGTCGATTGCCTTATCGGGCAGGAACCGGCCTTGAATATAGCGATCCGACAATTTCACTGCGGCCACAAGCGCTGCATCGCGGATGCTGACGCCATGATGCACCTCAAATCGCTCCCGTAGCCCGCGAAGGATTGAAATTGCTTCCTCAACCGACGGTGGCTCGACCAGGACAGTCTGAAACCGCCGCTCGAAAGCAGGATCCTTTTCAATGTGTTCGCGATACTCGTCGAGCGTCGTAGCGCCGATGCAATGGAGTTCACCACGCGCCAGGAGCGGCTTCATGATGTTGCCGGCGTCGAGCGAGCCTTCGGTGCGACCGGCGCCGATGACGTTGTGAAGTTCGTCAATGAAGAGGATGATCCGGCCGCTCGAGGCTTCGATTTCCTTTAGGACAGCTTTAAGTCGTTCTTCGAATTCACCTCGATATTTGGCTCCGGCAATGAGGGAAGCCAGGTCGAGCGCCCAAACCTGCCGGTCGCGCAACGACTCCGGCACATCGCCGCGGACAATGCGCTGCGCCAGTCCCTCGACGACCGCCGTCTTTCCGGTTCCCGGCTCGCCTATTAGGACCGGGTTGTTTTTAGTTCGTCGCGAGAGGATGCGGATGACGCGCCGGATTTCTTCCTCGCGGCCAATGACCGGATCCAGTTTGCCGGCTCGCGCCAGTTCGACCAGATCCCGTCCATACCTGGCAAGCGCCTCATAGGTGCCTTCGGGCCGATCTGTGGTGATCCGTTGCCGACCGCGAACCGTTGAAAGGGCTCTTAAGATCGCCTCACGGGTGATGCCAAAGCGCTTCAGCAGGCTTCCCGCCCGCTCGCGCTCCCCGATTCCGGACATAGCCAGAAGCAAATGCTCGACTCCGGCAAACTCATCTTCCATCCGTTTCGCTTCGGTGAGTGCCGCAGTCAGAACCTCCTGTACCGTCTTTGATAGATAGATACGTCCCGCCTCGACACCAGGCCCTGTTACCCGGGGAATTCGACGCGATGCCTCCTCGAGGGCTTCCCTAAACTCCATTACCGGCACCTCGAGCCGCTGGAGCAACCGCACCGCAAATGTGTTACTGTCTGCTACCAGCGCCAGCAGCAAATGCTCCGCCTCAACCTGCGGATGACCGCTCTCGAGAGCGAGGTTCTGAGCGGAGACGAGGGCTTCGCGAGCCCGTTCGGTGAATTTAGTCAGATCCATGAGCCTTAATGTCTCATTCAAATATAGGTAGCAATGATGCGCAGGCAAATCTCAAGCAGGATGGCGTGCGTATCACTTTATGGACTGGAGCGGCGACGCCGCCCGTTGGTGGATGGAAGTCTCCATACCCCTACTGGCGGCGTCCGCTTTGCCTGAGCCTTGAGCCTATAGCCTTGAGCCTTGAGCCTTGAGCCCCGCTTAGTGAACCTTGACTTCGATTTGCCGCGACCGAGACTCCTCAGACTTCGGCAGGGTCACGACCAACAGCCCGTTCCGGTATTCGGCGTCGATCTTGCCGGCATCGATCTGACCGGGGAACTGGAAACTGCGGCGGAAAGTGCCGAAGGCGCGCTCGGTCAGGTAGAGGCCGCGGTCTTTGCGCTCCGTGTCCAAGCGCTTTTCGCCGGACAGAGTCAGGACGTTGTTCTGCAGTTCGACCTTCACTTCGTCGCGGGTCAGGCCCGGCAGTTCGGCGGTTACCTCGAACCGGTCCTCGTGCTCGACGACATCGACCCGGGGTGACCAGTGCGCGTCGCTTTCGCCGGAATCGTTGCCGAAGAAGTCATCGAAGAGTCGAACCATCTGGCGCTGCAGCGGACTGAAGTCTGCTGCCCGGCTCCAGGGGCGGGGGGTGCATCGAACGAGTGTCATATCATACCTCCATGATGTTGGTTTTTGATGGCAGTCCTGTGACTGCTGCTTTCGATTCTTGCTATTCGCAACCGCCGTGCCAAAACCACATTATTAGTAAATACAATCATATAGATACCAGTCGCTATGCCGACAGGGCACTTGCTGGCAGAATATGTGTCATTATGGCATACATTTAGGTGTGAGTTTGGCAGACCAGGCTGCCCGATTGCACTTGACACCGTGCTCTTTATTGATTACTCTATAGATTACCTCTTCGCCGGAGGCACTTTCGCTCACCCCGCATTTCCGGAGGCGCCATGACCGTCATCATCATCCTGCTCAGCATCCTATTCGGATCACTGGTCCCGACTGGCTTTGTCGAAGCCATCCCGGCCGGTGGCGACGCGGCCATCTCGGTTCAGGTGGTTCGTGAAGGACCTGCCGGCCTGACCACCCAAATGCGCTTCGCGGCACCGGAAATCGCCATTGCCGATCCCGATGGCGAGCCGCGGCTCCGGGTCGATCTCGGTGGAGCATTGCCCGATTTCGAGAGCGACGGCCCGGCACTCCCGGTTATATTTCGCCTGATTGCAGTGCCGGACGGCTATGAGACACGTGCGGAAGTGCGCATCGTTCGGGAGCGGTCGATCGATGTTGAGCCGATACTTGCGCGCGACCGCGCCGGTGAACGCGAACTGCGCGATGCTGGACCGCAGCCGATGGTCGAAGTCGGCGAAGCCGGCTGGATGCGCTGGCTCCGCGTGGCCCCGGTGGTAATCCGGCCGGTGCGTTATGATGCCGGCAGTCGCACCCTTCAGGCGGCTGAAGAGATCGCGGTGGACTTTGAGTTCGTTCCGACCCGTCCTTCGGGGGTTGCGACTCCCGATCCGGCATGCCTCTGGTCACCCACTTTCGACGAACTGTTCCGCGTTCTACTGCTCAATCCCGGCAGTCTTCCGGGTATCATGCCGGGCGGCAATCCGGTTCATCGCGGCAGTTACATCATTATCACCAATCGCTCCCTCTCGGCTGCCACTATCGAATTCGCCAAATGGAAGCGTAAGAAGGGCTTCGACGTCGTCGTCAATCCGATGTATTATCCCGGCATTACTGCTGACGAGATACGCAACTATATTCAGGATGCCTACGATCGCTGGGAGCGACCGCCAGAAGTGGTTCTCCTGCTCGGCGATGTGAATGCGCCTTCGATGAGCATGCCTTCCTACAGCATCCGCCATCCCGACAGGAATCAACAAGAGGTCGATGTAACCGACCTGCCTTACTCACTGATGACGGGCGACGACTACTATCCCGACCTCTTCGTCGGCCGGGTATCGGTCGATTCGCTCTCGACATCTGAGGCGACAATCTATTTTTCGCGCATAGTTGCCCATGAGACGATTGCCCATACCTTCCCGCAGGCGGCATTCAAGCGGGCGACGCTCTTTGCGGGCAACTTCGGCGACGGCGGACGGCGGGTCTTAAGCCCGGTTGAGACTTGTGAATGGCTTGGATCGCGACTCCGCGAACGCGGCTGGAACGTTCAGGACTTCTACTTCCGTAGAGCCGGTGATGACGTCAATCCCGGGCCTATCGTTGAGTCGATCAACCGCGGAGTCAACATCGTCGCCTATCGCGGCTGGGCGGATGCACGCGGGACGCACTATCCTCAGTTCTACAAGGTCAATCTCGACCAACTCGACAACGGTCCGTTGCTCCCCATCTTCACCTTCTTCGTCTGCAACACGGGTGACTTTGGCAGTAACGAGACCAACCCCTGCTTCGGCGAGTATGCAATAACCCGGGGGACACGTCGTCGGCCGGCGGCAGCGCTCTCCTTCTTCGGTCCGTCTGACCTGCATACCAACACCCGCTTCAACAATCCGCTTCTGGGCGGATACTATTCAGGGTTGCTCAACAACGACATCCGAACGATGGGCGCGCTCGTCCTGCGGGGCAAGTTTGAAATCTGGCGCAACAACCCCAACTACCGGCACCGCGGCTGGCCTGAGAATTACGTCGAGTTTTACTACTCAGTCTATAATATTCTCGGGGATCCCGACGTCGCCTACTATCTCGACGCGCCGCGACCGCTGCAAGTCGTGCATTCCCAGTCCTACAACGTTGGCCAGACGGAAGGTCGCTTCATTGTCCGTCGTGCCGACGGTTCGCCGGTGAAGGGAGCCTTGCTGACCTTGCTCAAGACCGGCGAAACCGACCTCTCGGTGCTTACCGACGACAACGGCCTGGCATTGGCGCCGCTCAAACTCACCAGCCCTGACTCGCTGCACATTTCAGCCATTGCTCATCAAGCAACCCCTTATATGGCATCGGTTCCGGTCGTCAACGCGGCGCGAATGGTGGGGCTTGAATCGATAACCGTTCGCAACCGCCTCGGTGGCGATGGGCTCACCACGGGGGAGCCGGTCGAACTGATGATGACGCTGCGCAATTTCGGATCCGAAGCGGCATCGGGAGTTACTGCGACGCTGCAGGACGGCACCGATATTGAGGTTATGTCCGCAACCGCTGCTTTTGGGGATATCGCCCCTGGAGCGACGGCCGGCGGCGGATCGCCGTTCCGGCTATCCGTTGCTCCGCATGTCTGGCCCGGATCCCAGGTCATATTCAGGCTCATCGTCTCCGACGGAGCCGGCAACGATTATCCGCTCCTGATCCGCATTCCTGCCGCCGGACCGCAACTGGAGTATGCCGGGCACCGGTTTGAGGACGCGCAATATCTACTGCCGGGAACGACCCGCAACCTCATCGTCAGCATCGCCAATAAAGGGCATCAGGCTATATCCGGGCTGCATGGTCGTATGCATTCCCACGATGGCGCGGTGGACTTTGTCAATGATCGCGGCAATTTCGGCGATGTCGCCTTCGGCGAGATCATCGACTCTTCGCCGCTGCCGTTCCGGATCACCGCCCGTGAAGGCGCCCAGCATGGCCGGGTCGTTCAGTTGCGCCTCGAACTCTTCGACAGCGACGACCAATTGCGCGGTCTGGTATTCTTTAACATCACGCTCGGCAATCTGGAGCCAACCGATCCGATGGGTCCCGACGCCTATGGCTACTACGTCTATGACGACACCGACCGGGCTTACGAACCGGCGCCTCGCTATGACTGGATCGAACTCGACCCGGCATTTGGGGGCAGCGGTGCAACGCTTCATAAACTGACCGACGACTCGACGACCGGACTGAGGCTGCCCTTTGCCTTCCGCTATTATGGCCGCAATTACGATTCGGTCTGGGTCTGCTCAAATGGTTGGATATCCTTCGCAGTGAAGAAGATGGACAGCGAGTTCGACTTCACCAACCATCCCATTCCGAGTCCGCTCGGTCCACGCTCGATGGTTGCACCCTACTGGGAGGATTTGGTCGGGGATACCATAGCAGGCGGCGGAGGCCGTCGCGACTCGATCCGCGTTTTCGTGAGGCACGATGCCAACGGGGGCCGCTTCATCATCGAGTGGAGCCGCGCCATTGCCCGCGCCAGCCAGAACGTCCAGCACCCGCAAACCTTTGAAGTGATTCTCTACGACCCTGCACGTCATCAGACGCGCACCGGCGACGGCGCCATCCTCTTCCAATACAATCAGGCATCGGTCGTCGATCAAGGCTTTGACGGCACCTATGTGACGGTCGGCTTCCAGGATTACAACCACATGCGCGGAATCGGCCTGACCTTTGCCGCGCGGTATGCGCCGGGCAGCGATTCGCTCCGTGCCGGCCGAGCCATCAAGATCACAACCGATCTGCCCGACGGATTTCTCGCCGTGCCGGTGGGTCCGGCGATTCAACCGCTGCAGTTTGCCCTGGATGAGCCTTTCCCGAATCCCTTCAATGCCCGGGTGACCATATCCTATGGTCTGGCAACCTTCGGAGACGTTCACCTGGCGCTTTACGACCTTCAAGGCCGACTGGTGCGTGAACTGGCGAACGGCCGACAACCAGCCGGAAGGCACTCGCTCATCCTCGACGGCAGCGATCTGGCGACCGGACTCTATCTCTTGCGTCTTGAGTCCGGCGGGGAGAGACTACAGCGCAAACTTACGCTGGTGAAGTAGGTTATTGGCTGAACAGCCTGTCCGAAAATGCGCTGGGGTGCCGTCGGGTGTCCTCACCCGACGGGAAGTCATTGCTGGGGTGTCGTCGGGTGTCCTCACCCGACGGGAAATCATTGTTAATAAAGGTATGTTGGTGTCGGATTAGACAACTTACACCGCGGCCAAGAGTGCTTGATAGTGTCAGGTGTGACACCTGACACCACATCTAAATGCGCTTGGGTGCCGTCGGGTGTCCTCACCCGACGGGAAGTCATTGTTAATAAAGGTATGTTGGTGTCGGATTAGACAACTTACACCGCGACCAAGAGTGCTTGATAGTGTCAGGTGTGACACCTGACACCACATTAAGAGTGCTTGATAGTGTCAGGTGAGACACCTGACACCACATTTGATCGTTCTCAGACACACTGTTAGACCTTAGAGTAAGCAGCACTCAACGGTCTCAACATCTCTGCGAGAGCGTGTCCGTCATCGTCTCATTAGAGGATTAGAATGACGAAAGTTACACTCACGATTGCACTGTTGCTGGCCTTCTGCGCTTTGGCAGTTCAGGCTGGCGTCCCGCGCTATCCGGCTGACGCGCCGGCTTACCGGATCGTCGATCCCTCCGATCTGGGGCGGTTCGAGCCGGGACCTGCTGTTCCTTGGCGTCCGCTGCCCCGTCGCGACCCCGTCATCGGGCAGACAAGTCAGGCCGGCGAGACCTACGCCGACTACTGGACCAACGGCGTCTGCGGAAAACTGATCATCCGCGACCGGCGCGACGGCATCCACGTTACCTTTATGGACGGCTACGATGCCGACCTTAACACCCGCCACCAGAAATACAACTACTACAGCGAAGGAGAATGGCTCGACCGCGACGGCTCGGTCGTCCCGGGCGGAAGCCGGTCGGGCTATGGCAGCATCTGGCTCTCTCCCGACGATGAAGAGGTCGCTGTCGTCTTTACCCATGTCGAAGGTATTCAGCAAGAGATCGTCAGCGCAATCTGTATCGACTTCGGGCAGGGCTGGGGCGCGTTCCAGACCTTCACACTGCCGCGCTATGGCGAGCAGACCGTAATCTGGCCGCAAGGGGTGATTTCCTCGGACGGCCGCATCCACGTCGTCTATAATCGTCGCGACGCCGGGATGATCTCCTACACCTCCGCCGATTGGAACGGCGGGGAGCCGCAGTTTCCGAATCTTCCCCAGGAAGTCTCGATCACCGCGCTCAACAGTTATCGGATAGCGATCTCACCGAACAGCGAGCGCGCCGCAATCGTCTATGCGAAGAACCGCGTTGGCATACCGGCACCACCAGAGTGGGAAGGCTTCCTCGCCTGGCAGATGAACAACGATCTCTGGCTCGCGACGGCCGACAATGGGCGCGACTGGAACTTCAACCAGCCGCTAAACATCACCAACTGCATCCCGCCCGATCCGCAACTTGAGGGCGATGCGGCTTACGGCGACACCCTTCGGCCCTTCGTCAACTATGACGTGATCTTCGATGCCAACGATATGGTTCATGTCGTCTTTGAAGCGCGCGGAATGTGGGAAAAGCCGGTCTATGACCCCGACGTCGATCGCCCGCCCGTCGATGGCATCACTGTCGATGCGGCCATTCTCTTTCACTGGACAGAGGAGGACTGCACCTTTTCGCCGGTTGCGGATGGCTGGTTCACGCAGCAAATCCGGGACGAGAATGACAGCCTTCTGGCTTGGCCTACACCCGGCGCCTGGAAGTCAAACGTGACCCATCCTTCGCTTGGCTATGACGAGGAGGGCGACCTATACTGCGTCTTCAACTACTTCCCGCGCGAGGACTTCGATCCCAATGTGGCTAATAATGGCCGGTGCAACGGCGACATCTCGGTAACGGTTTCGCAGGACAACGGCCAGACCTGGTTTCACCCGACGCGGGTCGTCGAAACCCGCACCAACAACCCGGAATTCGGGCAGGCACTCTCCGAGCAATACCCGACGATGAACTGGAAGGTGGACGACTTCCTGCACTTCTTCTATCTGGTGGACCGGCAGCCCGGAACGCCGATTCAGAACGAAGCCGGTGCGGCCAACACCCTCAACTCAGCGATCTACCATTGGGTCTCCCGCGACGAGATTCTGACCGACTCTATCTATGAGGGACCGGCCTTTCACACGGGTGAGGTTCTCGCGGTGCGCGGCGATGCGCCCTGGCAGCCGGGTGGATTCCGGCTCGGTTCGGCCTATCCCAATCCCTTCAACGGGCGCGCCGAGATCGCCTTCGAACTGCGCACCGCTCTGCCGGTTCGTATGACCGCCCATTCATTGGATGGTCGAGAGGCAGCCGAAATCTACTCCGGCAAGGCCTTGTCGGGAACGCATCGGGTGGCTTGGAATGCCGAAGGATTGCCGTCGGGGATTTACCTCGTGCGGCTTACGGCTGGAACCGAGCAAGCCGTGATCAAAGTGGCGCTGGTGCGGTAGAGTCTTCCGCTTGGAAACACAAAGGGGCGTGGAACTGGTCTCCACGCCCCTTCTCTATCTATGACACTCCTAAAGACCAGTCGAAGTTCGGACCCCTACCTCTTCCAAACCACCCCGATTGCCGCTGCGCTTGCCAGCGCCATCAAGCCGGTCAGGAAGATCGCCAACGACGGCATGGTAAACGTAACGCTCGAGCCGATCTGTTCCAGCAGTGGTCCAAGCAGCCGCGCGATGCGAACCTGACCGGCGGTCTGCAGCATTATCCGCTCGAATGTTACCACCAATTCCGTCCGGAATAGCCCGATTCCGAGGGCTGCAAGTCCTGCCAGCGCCACCCAGCCTACCCCTATCCAGCGCTCACGACGAACCTCGCGAGGATGCTGATCGATCTCCAGAGTCTCAATCAAGTCCGCCTCGAACGACGAACCTGGTGACGGCAATCGCGCCGGAGCAATGCTTCCGCGAAGGAGCGGCTCGATCTCGCTCGCAGCGCGGCATTCCGGACAAGTTGCAAGATGCCGCTCGAATGCCTTTCGGTCGTCGTCGCAGCACGGCTCGAGCGAATCGATGATCTCGCACGCCCGTTGGCAGTCGCATTCCGCCGGCGGTGCAGAAACACCACCGGTCATCCCCGTTCCCGGGTAAAATAGACGTCGAATGAAGTTTGGCAAGATAATCATTATCGGCTCGTGTCAGGTTGCCGGGACCGGCACCGGCCGGTAGCCCCGTCCCATTTCCTTCAATGCGGCTTCGCGCATCCGTTCTTTGGCGCGAAAGAGCGTTGCCTTCACTGTTCCCATCGGCCAGTTGGTGATCCGGCTGATCTCATCGTAGGATAACTCCTGCAAATAGTATAGCGTCAGCGCCAACTGCTGTTGTTTTGGCAGTTGCGCCATCAAGATTGCCACAAACTGCCGGTTTTCCAGGCTCCGGTAGCCCGGGTCGGCGCCCGACAGGCGTTCTGGCTCGCTGGCCGTCAACGCTTCGTCGGTAATATCCACGGTTGTCGCGCTGCGGCTCTTTTCCTCAATATAAGACGCGCAGACGTTCCAGGCTATATGGTAAATCCAGGTCGCAAGCGAACTGTCTCCCCGAAAGCGCGGCAGCCCTTTCCAGACGCGGATAAAAGTCTCCTGCGCCAGATCTTCCGCCTGTTGACGGCTGCCGGAAGCGCGCAGGCACAAGAGGAATATCCGGTCGCGGAAGGCTTCCATCAGCATCCCGAACGCCCGCTCCGGCCGGAGTTGATACTCCTCCAGAAACCGACGCTCGTCGAATCCGCCCATTCCCTCGTCCGTTAATGGTGACTTTCACTCCTATAGACTATGGAAGTGCCGCTTTTGTTGCCGAGGGTGAAGCCGCAATGAGGCTTGTAACATTTTACCGCCCCCGGTTGTCTATAGGAGTGAACCGAATCGATTACACTACAAGGAACTCAAACAATGGCTCCGCACCAGACCGATTACAATCTGCATCAACTTGAAGGTGAACCCTGCTGCAACCGGAATCGGGAGCGCCAACACTCTGCGTTGATGACAGGCAGCCGGTTCCAGGGCCGGTTTCATAACGCTGCCCAGCGCATCGAACTGACGGGTATCGTCTATATCGCCCGTGCTCGCTCGCGAACCGCGTCGCGTTAGCAAAACCGGTTGCCTATAGGCAATATATCGATATTACCCCCAACCACGGGAGAATACTATGGACTCCAGCGACTTCCTCTCACATCTGACCGAACTGATCGTCCCGCTTGCCTTCTTCGCGGTGGCGGTCCTGATCGTTTACTTCGTTATCAAGGCGCGGCTCAGACTGCGGGATCTGGAACACGCTGAGCGGATGCACGCTATCGAGCACGGAGTGCCACTTCCGGAATCGCCCACCCGGCCGAAAGCGCGCAATCCCTATAAGTGGCCCGCCATATTCATCGCCATCGGCCTGGCGATCCTGATTGCTTCGACCTTCGGTGATGGTGAGCATTGGGGATTTGGGCTTGGAATGGTCCTGGTCGGTGTCGCCCTCCTCTACGCCCATAAACTTAACCAGCAGCGTCGGGAAGCGATGCCGGCGCCTCCGGTCCCACCGCCTCCGCCACCAATACTGCCTCCACATTGATGCACAGCGGAGTGAGAGGGGCTGCCCGTCGAGGCAGCCCCTCTCACTCCGCAGGTGAGGTAATCCACTACTTCACGAGCGCCAACTTGCGCACCGCAGACCTATTGCCGGCCTCCAGTTTCATGATATAGACCCCCGCCGGAAAGTCCCCCGCATCGAGCGCGACCGTGTGGCGTCCCGCTTCGACCCGGCCGTCGATAAGGCGCGCCGTCTCCCGACCTGTAAGATCGTAGATAGCCAGTCGAACCGCTCCGGTTTCCTCCAATTGAAAGTGCACCCGGCTAACGGCGTTAAACGGATTTGGATAAGCCGCGTCAAGGCTGAACTTCAATGGTGTGGCGCTATCGTCCGCCACTTCTGCCTCATTGCTGACCGTCAGCGTTACCGGCAGCGTCGTTCCCAAACCGGCGGCGTTATGGGTGAACCGGACGAGCAGCGAGTATTCCCCCAATGGAAGGTCATCGGCTGTGAAGTGGAACCGCACTTGCTGGTTGGAGCGCGGCGCCAGTATGGCCGTACGGGGCTCGAACGAAACCCACCGTGTGTTGGGCGCAATGTCGTAGATCGAGACCGTCGATCCGCCCGGATTGTTGAGGACCGCCAGCATCACCCACTTTTGCGAATCGAACCGGCTCGATATCTCGATTCCTCCGGCACGGTCTTCGAGCGTCCCCTCGGCTACGACGACCGTCCTGACTTCACCCGACTCCGGATCAAACTTAGAGACCAGGGTCTCCGGCACTTCAAGGTTGGGATTGGTCTTGTCCCGGCTGAAGATGTGCAACGGATAGCCGTCGGGATCGTCATCCCGCCAGCCGAGGCCATAAATGTCGAGCAGCAACTGCACGCTGCGCCAGACGTTCCCTTCGCGATCGATCTCCAACAAAGGCTCGTTACGGCCGTTGGCGACCCAGAAGTGGTCCGACTCGTGGTCGTAGGCGATTGCGCGGGTTAGTTGCAACGGCGACGGTACCGAATCGACCGGTTCGCCCTGGGCGTTCACGCCGACGATCCAGCGCCCTTCGCCGCCGAAGAGTCGGGTCTCGGTTGAAGCGAGCCCGCGGAAACCGTATGCCGACTGTCCCGGCTGGACGATTCGCCCGAGATACCGGCCCTGCCGGTCGAAGCGGTAGAAGTAATTGGGATTCTCATTGCCGTTCGAGCCGGTGATCCATATCGCCCCG
The DNA here is from genome assembly GCA_016867835.1 of Calditrichota bacterium. NCBI lineage: Bacteria > Pseudomonadati > Calditrichota > Calditrichota bacterium. The sequence goes on from VGIQ01000006.1 coordinate 25,298, forward strand.
GCGAAGTAATCGACACCGTTGATGCGATAGTCCCCGGTCTGGCCAGTTACGCTGAACTCGAGCATCCGTGCCCAATTACCGCCGCCGCCTCCGGCGTAGTCGATCCGGCTGCGGAACTCAAGCGGCCCGTTGCCGCGGTTTTCAATGGTATAGTCAAGATCGGTGGAATAATCGGGCCGCAGTTCGACACGCAACGCCTCCGCCGACCCGACAAACTCGGGGTGCAGGAGCGAGAACGATAGATTGATCGTATCGCCCTCGGCGATGTCGAATCCGGTCAAAGTCGAGTCATTGTAGCCCGGAGCCCAGGCCGTGAAACTGTAGTCATCACCGATCAGGACGTTCTCCATCAGAAAGCGCCCGTTACGGTCCGTCGTTCCGAACGATCCGCGACTGCCGCGGATCTGGGCATTCGGGATAGGTGCATTGGTCGCCGCGTCGGTTACAGTGCCGCGCACCGCACCGACGACCACCACCAGTTTGGTAGTGAACTTGATTGCCCGGCCCGGACGAAGCGGTGCGGCTCCTGCTGTGTAGCGATTCCAATAGGTGTATTCCATCCCGTCGGTGCCATTCAAATTGACAATCCCGACGGTGGCAAAAGGCGTGTCAAATTCGACGGGATCGACGTCGGCGTCGTTGCTAACATCGCGATACTGGAAGACGATCTCGCCATCGCCGGTGTAGGTCGGGTAGTGCTGAGGATCGTAAAGGAGCGCCTGAAAGGTGTTGAGGCTGCCCTGCCGGATGTTGTTTCCTTCCATACCTACATAGCGCCGCATCCGGCTCCACTCGACGATGAACCGGTTGTTGGTCGTATCGTAGTAGGTGAAAATCCCGCCGATCATACCCTGCTGGTTGGTGTAGTTGATCAGGTCGTCCCAGAAGGCACAGACCTGAGCGCGGGGTCCAAAGGCGGAGGGAATCCGTTTGTTCTGAAAGTCAGCGTTGCGCGATTCGTCGCCGAACGAAAGCCAGCCATTGGTGCAGACGGTGATCCGGTTGAAGTCGCGCCCGTAGTAACGGAAACCGAACGGGAGATCGACGAGGACGCTGAAATCCTGCTCGTTGCCGAGGTCGCGCAGTCCAGTGTTGACGCCTGGCCCGCCCAGACTGGAGTCGATCTCGAGCCAGTCATAGTCCGGCGCCGCGTCCCATAGCGTATCGGTATTGTCGAAGCAGACGTAGCCGTAAGCATCGGGGCCGAAGGGCGTCCAATCGCGCGGCGCTCCGATGGTGAAATCGAAGTGCGCAGTGTCGGTAAAGCCGGTTTGCGAAGTGAGAGCAAGATACATGTCCGCCTTCGTTCCCGGCACGGTCAGGCTGTGCGCATATATACGAAACCGAGCGGTGGCCAGCGAGTCATTGCCGTCGATCAGCACCGGCGCAACGTTGGCATTGGCCTGATGGACGACGATAGTCGGGGTGCGGGAGAGCAGTTGCGCGCTCATCGCGGCACTGGAGAGCCTTCCGACATTGCGCAGTGTAACGTCGATCCAAACGGTGTCGGCAGGGTCGAAATTGTTCGGGGTGAAAGTGTGCCGGGCATATTCGAGATTGGGTGCAGCAGATTGCAGTTCTATCGGCGAATGCCATGTTTCGTTGCCGGACGTGGTCGCAAGGTCGAAGAGCAGGCGCCGCTGGTCCCAGTTCTCATTACCGACGGTGAAGACGAAAGTCGCCGCGGCTGTATCGCCCATCGCTGGAGCCTGATTAATCGTCGCCGAAGCGGTCGTGATGGCGGCGTCGCCTTCGAGTAGGGTAAGAGTTAGGTCGAGCCGCCCCTGGGCAGCTTCGGATCCGAAGTTGCCGACAAAAGTGCGAAGTTCAATGATTTCGCCCGGATTCGCCTGTCGGTCGCCGTTGCCGCGGCTCCGTCCGGCGTTATCGTCATCGACCAGGATGCTCGATGCCCCTACAAACCGTGCCGACTGCTCGACCGGCACATCGGCCAGATAGGGGAACATATTGTGCTGCCAGGCGGTCAGTTGCAGACTGCCTTCAGCCAGTTCACCGACTGCGAAACTGAAGACGATCCTTCCATCGGCATCGGTTATGCCGCTTCTTAGAAGGCTCTCGTCCTGAACGACTGTAACCGTAACCCCGGATCGGGGGACTTCACCCCCGGCGTTTACCACCCGGACGGCGAGCAAGTTCTCGCCGAGTGAGAGCCGCTCGACGTGAGTAACCTCGACCCGCTGCGGCACATCGGTCCAAATCTCGCTTCCGGCGTCGCCGATCAGGTTCAATTGATAGGCATGAGCCTCCCAGACCAGCAGATTCTGCACCTGCGGATCCTGAACATCGTTGAATTGTCCGAAGTGGCGATAGAGTTCTATCTTGCCGCGGGTGATCGCCCAGCCGGTGGTCCAAAGCCGGTCGCGGTAGATCGAGTTGAGCGTCCCCCCGGAAAAGACGTTATTGTAATTGGTGTGAGTGTAACCACTCGACCCTACCGCGCCGATGCAGCCGCCATTTTGCCCCCAGAGAAAGTCCTCGGTGTAAGCATGAGGTGTCAGGATATGATCGGCAAAGTCACCCGAATTGCAGGTCGGCAGGAGCCAGAAAGGCATCTTTCGACCATTCCGGAGATTACGAGCATCGCCGACGGACCAGTCGCCGTTGAAAGCTCCCCAGCCGCGGTAGTGAAAGACGGCGATGCCGTTATCGACGGCGTTGCGGATGAAGTTATTGCCCGAGACTTGATTGTCGTGCATAAAGTAGAACGTATCGACGGCAGTGTAGCCGGCTTCAAGCATCACCTTCCGGGTCCACTGCTGAAGGTAGTAGGATGAGTAGCCGGTGCGCTGGTCGTTGGCCATTACCGCGCCGCGCCGATACCAGTTGGTGTCGTCCATGTAGGGATCGGACTCGTAGGCGACGATCCGCTCGACGATGGTGCGCAATTCGGCTAAACTGCGGCAGGAGATGCGCCCGATGGCTGCTTCGGGGAGGAGGTCCTGTCCCTCCAATAGGACATACTTGTAGTCGGTCTCCCACATATAAGCCCGTCCGACATCCCAGGTGGCGATCATAAAGTCAGCCATAGCCAGGTCGGCATCGCCTACCAGGGTGATAAACTCGGGCGGGATCTCCCAATCGTTGTAGGCATTCTGTATAGCGTTCTTCACATCGACGTTGGAGGCGTTGGGTGCCACTTCGATGATCGCGGTCGGGAAGCCCTGCCGGCGGCGCCATTCTACGAGCGGCCGCAACGCATCAGGCAAGCCGTTAAAACGTGGGATGACATAGACATAAGCGCCGCGTTCGGAGAGGTCGTCCCGCCGGACGTCGTCCGGATTGATGACGATGCTCCGCGCCAGTTGGAGCGCTGAAGACGAAGGCTTGATCCGGTGCGGGTCGGCTACCGGATTGACCACCCCACCGCGGGTGAAGTCAAGATCGACTTCCACATTGTCCCAAGCCCGCAGTTCGCCCGTTACGGGATTTATCTGCACCGGACTAATGGTAACATTCACCATCCGAATGCCGCGCATGATGACCGGGTCGCTCACCTGAACAACTTCCGGCGGCCAGAAACCGTCGCGCAGTTGAAGTTGCGCCCTTGCTCCCGGCAGTTCCCAACCCTCGGCATCAGACATAGGCACCCAGCCCGGAGCCGGCAGATCGAGTCGTCGCGGTGCATCTGAGTTCCAGGTGAATGAAACGGGGGCGACGGGCGGGATCACGACCAGTTGCGAGAGACGCGGCAAGTCGGGATAACCCGGAACCGGCGCCGTCTCGACGCCTTCTATCGCAATACGGTTGACTTTGGCACTGCCCGGCAACAATTGGGCAGACATTTCGGGCAAGCGCATGCTCAATGTTAGCCCACTTGAGCGGGATGATATGACCTTAACCGGCGAGTCTTCGATGCGGGTCATATCGGCAGCCGCAAGCCGGCCGGCCAGTATCAAGACGACTGGCGCGACGGCCGCAACAACGGTGAATCGAGGAAGGAGGTGCATGGCGGTATCGGCTTGGGGTGAGCGATCCTGTGTGCCGTCTCCGGCATTTGAGGAGGCCGGCGGAATGACGACTTTACAATATAATACGGGCAGACTCGCGATGCAATTGCCGCCCCCCCCAATTTCGCTCGCCAGGCAGGCCATTTGATGCCAACTGCCAATGCCTTGCCCTGCCGCTATTGGAAGGCAAACCTACATAGTCTTAACTTATTCACAATAGAACACCTTCGCCGGCTCTATAAATCTGCTTACAATTGTCTATAGCAATGAACGTTCCTCAACTTGATCTTAAAGCGCAACTCGCCACCATTCGAGACGACATGCTTAAGGCGTTGACCGATGTTGTCGACTCGACCCGCTATATTCTTGGCCCTCAGGTGGCAGAACTGGAACAGCAGGTGGCAGATTACTGCGGTGCGCGTTACGGAATCGGCGTTGCGAGCGGCACCGACGCGCTTCTGGTTTCACTTATGGCACTCGACCTGAAGCCCGGCGATCTGGTCTTGACGACACCTTACTCCTTCTTTGCCACGGCCGGCGTCGTCAGCCGCCTCGGAGCCCGTCCACTCTTTGCCGACATCGAGCGCGACACCTACAACCTCGACCCGGCGAGCGCCCGTAAAGTCCTCGAAAGCCTCTCTCCTGACGAGCGCCGCCGCCTGAAGGCGATCCTACCGGTTCATCTTTACGGACAATCGGTTGACCTGACAGCGCTGGTTGACCTCGCTCGCGAGTTTGATGCAGCATTGATCGAAGACGGCGCCCAGGCGATTGGTGCGCGCTATGAGTCGTCGGACCGGACGGTGCGGGTCGGATCGGTCGGTTTGGCAGGCTGCTTCAGTTTCTTCCCCTCCAAGAACCTCGGCGGAATCGGCGACGGCGGGATGGTCGTCACCAGCGATGAGACCTTCGCCGAGCAGGTGCGCATTCTCCGCGTTCATGGCGCCCGGCCGCAGTATTATCACTCCTTCGTCGGCGGCAACTTCCGCCTCGACACCCTCCAGGCTGCCGCACTGCTGGTGAAGTTGCCGCATCTCGAAACGTGGCATGCCGGTCGTCAGGCGCGCGCGGCTTACTACGATGAAGGGTTTGCCGGTGTCGCGGATGTGATCCGGCCGGCGGTTGCGCAGCGGCAGGAGTATCACATCTACAATCAATACGTCATCTCGGTCTCCCGGCGCGATGATCTGCAAGTTCATCTGAAGAACTGCGGCATTGCGACGGCGATCTACTACCCGGTGCCCTTCCATTTGCAGCCCTGCTTTCAGTATCTTGGCTATGGTGAGGGCGACTTCCCGGTCTCGGAATGGGCCGCCCGGACGACCCTCGCACTCCCTATCTATCCCGAACTGACGACCGATCAGCAGGATTACATCATCGACGCAGTGCGGCAGTTCTATGGCCACTGAAAAGTAAAGCAAAGGAACCGGACCATGCACATCGCTCGAAACGTCATCATCCCGGTTGCAATCCTCATCCAAATCATCCTTGCCGGAGGTAAGACAATGGCACACGAAGGCGAAGGCTCGCTCCTGGGCGATTCGAGCCTGGTGACAGAGGCAATTGCGCTCGCCAAGACCGGAACCGATGCCCAGATCGTCGCCTTTATCGAAAGCCACTCCGATTCGGCCGGCCGGGCTAAGTTCTATGTCAACGCCCAGTGCGACGTCAACAACATAAGCCACGATCCCTTCGCATCAGCCCGCATCGGCGAACTCGGCGTCAAGTATGCCCTCAGAGTCGGCAACAAGCGCGCGGCGGCGATGATGCTGCACAACATCGAAGCCTTCTTCCTGCCCGAATTCGATGAAAACGTCGATCCCAAAGCAAAGGCGATCCTGCTCGACGCTGCCCGGCGGCAACTGCCGCTCCGGATCGAACTGGCGGAATCGGAGCCGTTCATCTGGGCTTATTGGGATTTGGGGATGGCGGAGATGATCTCCCGGAACATCGTCGAGGCTCAAGCCGCATTCCGTGCCGGAGCGAAACTTGCCGAAGGCAAGAAGGACCGCAACGCCGAAGCCTGGTGCAACCTCTTCCTGGGCAAGATTCAAGTCCGGCACATCAATAAGGAAGCGGAAGAAGGAAGAAAAGCTATGCTCGCCGCGGCCAAGGTCATCCGCGAACTGGGTGAAGACTGGGAGAAAGAGGAGATTGTGAAGATCCTTGGCAGCGTCGGCTTGGAATTGAAGTGAGTCGGCCGCTCGCAACTTTCGGAAGAGCAATGTTCAAGGTTTGTCCGATTCTCATCGCCGGTTTGCTGGGGATGGCTGTCAGTGCCTGTCAGGACGGGAAGAAGGCTGAGTCCCCACCACCCCGGGTCTCCCCCGGACCGCCCCGGCATTGGGACATAGGGGACCGGATACTCCGCACGCCGCTACCGCAGGACGTGAGTGACGGATATCTTGAGTTTGGCCGCTCGCCGGCGTCGTCCTACGGCGTAATGCTGGCTCATGAGCGCATTTCAGCGCGCAGCCACGAACGCTCCGATATGGTCTTTTATGTCCATGGCGGCGTAGCCCGTATTCATGTCGGGCCGGAGTCGTTCACCGCCTCTACCGGCGATGCCGTTTATATCCCGCGCGGCGCAATCTATTCAGCCGAGTCGCTGAGCCGTCGTTCGATCGAACTTTTCGCCATCTTCACTCCGCCGCTCGATGCTGCAGATATCGTCTATGTCGAAGCGAGCGACCGCAGCGAACCGGGTCCCGGCGGCAAACGCAAGTTGCGCGTTGAGATCGACACCGCCGCCGTCAAACGAGCAGTGGAAGACACCACCGGGAGGAAGTTCCTCGAATGGCAGGAGGAAGAGGAGATCGACGAATAGGTGTAGGGTCTTTACCCGGTGCAGATAGTTCTTGGTCTGTCATGCTGAACGCAGTGAAGCATCTCGTCCGGGTGAGATACCGCGCTTCGGGCAGGTTCATAATAGGTCGATCATATCGTTCAGGGTGAAGAGTCGATCATCTACCACTCTCCATGAATGCCAATCCAGAATCTATGACGGCCTCGCCCCGGCTCATCACCGGGCGGGCATATCGGCTGGGCGATTATATCGATTGCGATGCCATTCTTCCGGTGCGGTTCTGCACCCGGCCGACTCCGGAGATTCTGCGCCGCTTCTGCCTGACGATAGTCGATCCCGACTTTCCCTTGAAAGCGGGTCACGACCAAATCATCGTAGCCGGCAAGGACTTTGGTCGGGGCAGCGCCAACGAAAATGCGGTCCGGGCGCTGATGGAGAGTTATGTCCGGGCCGTTGTAGCGACCTCGTTTGCCGCGCTCTTCCAACGCAACGCACTAAATCTTGGCTTCCCGGCACTTACGGCTGACGACTGCCTGGTTGAAACAGAGACCGGAGACCGGATCGTGATCGACCTTGAATCCTGGCAGTTTGCCAACCTCGCTTCGGGCTGTGAGTCTTCCCTGGGCGGCAATCCCGGACTGGAGCGCGATATACTCCTCACTGGAGGTCTTATCCCCTGGACCCGTCGCCATTCGACAACACCTTCCGAGCCAGCGGCCCGCCGCGCCAGACGTTTGCCATCATCCCTTCGAAATAGAGAGCCATGACTTACGAGAATCTCCTCTGCACGACCGACGATCAGGGCATCTGCGTCGTAACGGTCAATCGTCCGCGTCAACTTAACTCCCTCGACACTCCCACCGTTATCGAGATCGCCGACTGCTTCGACGCGCTGTCGGACGATGCCGCGGTCAAGGGGGTAATCCTCATCGGAGCCGGGGACAAGTCGTTTGTTGCCGGAGCCGACATCACCGAACTGGAAGCCAAGGATGTCAACGAAGCCCGCGCTTTCTCGCTCCTCGGCCAGATGGCGCTGGACCGGATCGAAAACCTTCGAAAGCCGGTCCTTGCTGCCATCAACGGATTCGCCCTCGGCGGCGGATGCGAAATCGCGATGGCAGCGCATATGCGCGTCGCAGCAGTTCATGCGAAAATCGGTCAGCCGGAGGTCGGGCTCGGCATTATACCGGGGTTTGGCGGGACGCAGCGCCTGCCGCGTCTGGTAGGGAAGGGACGGGCGCTGGAATTGCTTCTGGGAGGAGGCCCCATCGACGCTGCCGAAGCCTTGCGCATCGGCCTCGTCAACTGCATTGTCGATACCCCGCGCAAGGACGCCGAAGGAAATGTACAAAAAGATGAGAAGGGCCGCCCCCTCTTCGACCGCGAGGCGTTCCTTTCCGAAGTCAAGCGGATGTTAGGCGGGTTCATTCGGAAAGGTCCGCTGGCGCTTGGCTACGTCATCGAAGCAGTTAACCGCGGACTCGAGCACGATTTAGCAGAAGGCCTGGCAATCGAAGCCGACCTCTTCGGCCTCGTCTATGCGACCTCCGACCGCAAGGAGGGACTCGAAGCCTTCCTCGCCAAGCGCGAACCGAAGTTCAGCGGAAAGTAGCAGGGATTACGTTCAGACCACCCGCTCTTCGCCTATGCTGTCGCTTGATCTACCGCCTCCCTGACCGGCTGTTAAATCAACCCTTTTGATTCTGCAGTTCCGGTGGTAGGAGTTTGGGGCGGAGGTTGCGGTCGATGTTGACCATGGTGGTGGTGTAGCGGAAGGCTTCGGTGGACTGGCCGGTTCGGGGGTCCTGGATCATGACGATGATGCGGACAGTGACGCTCGTCTTGCCGGTCTCAAAGGTATCGCCGTAGAACTCGACGATGTCGCCGACCCGGACCGGCGCCACAAAAGTCACGTCCGACATATGGACGGTGACCATGTTGTCGGACCGGGCGATCCGCATGCACCAGAGCGATGCGGCAATATCAGCCCAGGCCAGCATCTGTCCGCCGAAGAGGATATCCTTGGTGCCGACGTATTGCGTCAGGCAGAGTTGACGGGTGATAAGTTCCATTAAGAAGTTGCCTTTTTGACCACGAAGGGCATTGAGAGCAAGTGAGCATCTATTCAGGTCCTCTTGATAGATTCTGGAATTGATTCATTCCTGCCATTGCACCCTCGCACTACAATATAGGCATTGCATTCACCTTTCGACACTCGAAAAGGGTGGACTTGCCCTGTCGACAGGGCTTATCTATATTGAATCATATCACTAATCTACAATTCGAGATCGCTAATGACTCGCATTGTCAATAACTCACTTGGAACCCGGGACCGTATCGACATTGCCGGCTCAGCCGGAACCGTTTATCGTCTCGACCGCCTCACTTCGACCGGTGTCGCCGATGTCTCTCGTCTGCCTTATGCGATTAAAATTCTGATCGAAGCCGTGCTCCGTTCTGAAGATGGCCATCTCGTGACCCGCGACGACATCGAACGGCTCGTCCACTACGATCCGGCATCACCAGCGCAGCGGGAGATCCCCTTCATGCCGGCGCGGGTGCTTTTGCAGGACTTCACCGGCGTTCCCTGCGTCGTCGATCTGGCAGCGCTGCGGAGCGCAATGGCGCGGATGGGAGGCGATCCGTCGCGAATCAACCCTCTGGTGCCGGTCGATCTGGTCATCGACCATTCGGTGCAGGTTGATTTCTTCGCCTCCGCCGACGCCGAAGTGCGAAACGCGGCCCTCGAGTTCGAGCGCAATCGGGAGCGTTATGAGTTTCTGAAATGGGGCGCGTCGTCGTTCGGGAACTTTCGGGTGGTGCCTCCGTCGTCCGGCATCTGCCATCAGGTCAACCTTGAGTTCCTCGCGTCGGTTGTCCAGGCCCGGACTTTGGACGGCGAATTGACCTACTTCCCCGACAGCCTCGTTGGGACCGACTCACACACCCCGATGGTGAACGGACTTTCGGTGCTCGGCTGGGGCGTCGGCGGGATCGAAGCCGAAGCCGCGATGCTGGGCCAGCCGCTCTATTTCCTAATGCCGGAAGTGATCGGGTTCAAACTGACCGGCAGCCTTCCGCCGGGTGCGACTGCGACCGACCTTGTGCTGCGGGTGACCGAAATGCTCCGCAAGCGCGGCGTCGTCGATAAGTTCGTCGAATTCTTTGGCCCCGGTGTCTCGGCGATGTCGGTTCCCGACCGGGCGACAATCTCGAACATGGCGCCCGAATATGGCGCCACAGTCGGCTATTTTCCGATCGATCATATGACGCTCGAATACCTGCACTGGACGGGCCGTCCTGCAGATCTGATCGCCCGTGTCGAGCGCTATGCCCGTGAACAGATGCTGTTCCGGACTGACGATTCGCCGGATCCGATCTACCGGGATGTCCTTACGCTTGATCTGGAGACGGTCGAACCGTCGCTGGCAGGGCCTAAGCGGCCGCAGGATCGCGTTTCGATGCACAACCTGAAGGACTCATTCCGGCGGTCGCTGGTGGCGCCATTCGAGAAAATGGGTTTCGGCCTGGATGAGGATCGCTTGGGGGTGACCGCAGCAGTGCAATCCAACGGGTCGTCATCGGAACTGCGTCATGGCAGCGTCGTGATTGCTGCGATTACGTCCTGCACCAATACCTCGAACCCCTCGGTGATGCTGGCAGCGGGACTCTTGGCAAAGAACGCCATCGCCGCCGGACTCTCCGTAAAGCCCTATGTCAAGACCAGTCTGGCGCCGGGATCGCGGGTCGTAACCGACTACCTCAAAGCCGCTGGCCTGCTCGAAAGCCTGTCGCAGATCGGATTCGACGTCGTCGGTTATGGCTGCACCACCTGCATAGGTAACAGCGGGCCGCTGCCCGAGCCGGTAACGAATGCGGTCAAGGCAAGCGGCGTCGTTGCGGCGGCCGTCCTCTCAGGCAATCGCAACTTCCCCGGCCGGGTGCACCCGCTCGTCAAGGCGGCCTATCTGGCGTCGCCTCCGCTGGTCGTAGCCTATGCCCTCGCCGGATCGGTTGAAGTCGATCTGGCAACCGAGCCGCTCGGCATCGGTCGCGACGGCCGGCCGGTATTCTTGAATGACATCTGGCCGACCCGGGAGGAGATTGAGGCAGTTCTGCCGACGGCGCAGGATCGCGAGGCATTTCGCATGCGTTACGATGGCATCGAGTCGTCCAACCCGGCCTGGAACGCTATAGAAACCTCGGGCGGCGCGATCTACGAATGGAGCGAGGCGAGCACCTATATTCAGGAGCCGCCGTTCTTCGTCTCCCTCGCGAAGGCTCCGCTGCCAATCGCTCCAATCACCGGAGCACGGATGTTGGTGCTGGCAGGCGATTCCATAACCACCGATCACATCAGCCCGGCGGGAAACATTGCCCCCGACAGCCCGGCAGGGCGATTCCTTCAGGATAAAGGCGTCGCGATTCGTGAATTCAATCAGTACGGCGCCCGGCGCGGCAACGACCGGATTATGACCCGCGGGACGTTTGCCAATGTCGCTTTTCGAAATCAGTTAGGGCAGAGTCGGGAAGGCAGTTGGACGACGCACTTCCCGTCCGGCGAACTGATGTCGATTTACGACGCTTCAGTGCGTTACCGGACCGAGGGCACACCGCTCGTTGTCCTGGCTGGAAACGACTACGGGATGGGGTCATCGCGCGACTGGGCTGCCAAAGGTGTCTTCCTGCTCGGCGTGAAAGCTGTCATCGCGCAGTCCTTTGAGCGGATCCACCGGTCGAATCTGGTCGGTATGGGCGTCCTGCCGCTGCAGTTTCTGCCTGGGGAGAGTGCCCAGTCATTAGGGCTCACCGGCAGTGAAGTCTATACGATTCCCGTCGAAGAGGGCGTCAAGCCGGGCGACCGCTTGATGATAAAGGTTGCGCTGCCGGACGGCGAATCGAAAACCTTCGCCGCCATTTGCCGTCTCGATTCGAAGGTGGAGGTCGATTACTATCGCAACGGCGGCATCCTGCAGACGGTGCTCCGGCGGTTCCTAACGGGGTAGAGTGCGGTTCCTCTACCTAATTCGCCCGGTGCGGGAGGGCTTTGCTGAAGTGATGCTGCCCGAGGAGGAGACCGCGATGACGGAACATTTCGACTACCTGAAGCGTTTGCATAGGGAAGGGATGGTCCAACTTGCCGGACCCTGCCTCGATGCGGCATTCGGGATCGTGATCTTCGAAGCGCCGGACATCGAATCGGCAAGGAAGATCATGGCAAATGATCCGGCGGTCTATAAGGGCGTGATGCAAGGTGAGGTCCATCCCTATCGGGTCTCGCTCGTGACGCCGATGACTGCGGGTTAGGAGGAATCAACATGCCTACAATTGTCGGGGATAATCCGTATCATTTTCAACGACCCTCGCGGCGAGGATCGAAGAAACTTGTTCAATCGAAAGGAGAGGAATGAAGAAACACATCGCAACCCTGATCGCGATCGGGCTGGTAGCCGGGCTGGCTGACTACACGTTTGCCTGCGGCGGCAAGAAGATGGAAAAGGCAAGCGCCTCCGGGACCGCGGTTGCTGCAGTTCCGGGTCCTGAAGCCAAGGTGATGGTCAAGGCTCCGGAAGCCGTTCCGGCGGCGGAGACCAAAGTCGCCAAGGGCGGCAGCGCCTGTTGCCCGGCGGATGGAGCCGCCAAGGTCGAAAAGAGTGCGGTGGCTGACGCTCACTGCGGCACCGACTGCCCGCCTGAAGCCTGTGACGCACATAAGGCGAAGGGAGCAACTGAGGTAAAGGTGGCGCCGAAGGTCGAGCCATCCAAGAAGACCTCCTGATCGCAAATACCGATCGATACGCGAGAGCCCCTGTAAAGGGGCTCTTCGTGTTAGAGGTGCTTATATCCCGCCCCCCAAGATAAATTCTCCATTATTCCGCAATCGGCGCTCTCCCCGGCGCCAGCCGCTCGGCGATCTCCTTGGGCACATAGACCCGCACCCAGCCTGTTCGCCCCATAATCGCCAGTTCGGTCTGAAGGCGATGCGCCATCCTCGCAGTTAGAACCACACCCCGCCGCAGGAGATAGACGTCGCCTTCCTGATAGATGTCTTGCGCCAGGCGGAATCCCGGCTGCAGTTCCGAGGGCTTGACGTCGATCACTGTTTGGGTGTCGATTTCTTGCTCGCGCTGCATTAAAGCCTTAACCGCGAGACGAGCCAGTTGAGCGTCGTAGGATTTGCCCGATTCGTTGTGAAGGTGATCCTTGGCGACCTGCCAGGCTGCTCGCTTTGGGTCGGGACTGGCTTCGAGGAATCGGTCCACGCCGTCGGCGATGCGGAGTATTCGGCTCGTAACCGGCAGGTCGATAGCCTTCTTGCCGGCCGGGAAACCGGAGCCATCGACGTTCTCGTGGTGGTCTTCCACCATCTGGCCGGCGCTCCCCAGCCCCGGCACACCGCTCACGACGATCCCGCTGATGACCGGATGCCTCTTGAAGAGCGTCAGATCGGCTGGGTCGAGGTCCTCGGGGCGGGCGTGAATCATCCGCTCGGGCAACTAAATTTGCCAATGTCGTGGAGCAGCGATGCGAGGCTTAAGTCGCGCATTTCGATGGGCGACAGGTTGAGCGCTTCGCCGATCCGGCGCGAGAGGTCTTCGACGCGGGTTACATGGCTCGAGCCGCTGGCCATTACGTTGTCGAGCAATTCCGCCATCATCCGAACTGAGCCGAGGTAGTCGCGTTCGAGGTCCATCTGCTGCTCTTCGAGTTCTCGGACGGTCTTCTTAAAATGCTCCTGTATAGTGTCGAGTTGGCTGGTAAGGGTCTTGGCAGCGCTCTTCATCTGCTCGGCAACCTGAGCGCGCATCGCCCCGACGCTCATTTCACGACGGCGGCGGTCATTTGCTTCGTGCTCAAGGAGACCGCCGACGGTCGCAGCGAACATGTCGAATGAAAAGGGCTTGGGGAGAATGGCCCGGACGCCGCGGGCAAAGAGGTCGCGGGCTAATTGCGGGTCGTCGATGCCGGTAGTGACGATTAGGAGTTGATCGGCCTGTCGCTGGAATATCTCCCGGACCAGCGCCTGCCCGTGCATGTTGGGCATACGAAGGTCGGTGATAACGAGGTCGAACTTCTCGCGTTCGAAGATTTTCAACGCCGCAATGCCGTCGAGCGCCGGCGAAGCCGTGATGCCGATCTTCTCCAGAAAGGCGACCAGATTGCGCAAAATCTCGGCGTCGTCATCGACCACGAGGGCGCGATTGACCGTCGATGTCAATTTAAGGTCGGGCAAGGGGGGGTATAGGCTCAAGACTCAAGGCTTTAGGCTCAAGGCTTTAGGCTCAAGGCTTTAGGCCCAGGGTTCAAGGCTGGCATGCTTGATCTAATGCTTGATGATCAGTCAAACCATATCGGCAGGTTGGCGAAGCGGTGCTTCATCGTCTCCCAACAGAACTCTCGCAGTTCTGCAACGCCGGTCTTGGTGAGCGCGATCTCGGTCATCGCACGAGCCTCATCGAAAGTGAAGGAACGGATCAGTTTTTTCACCTCGGGAAGCGCTACGGGACTGACCGAAAGTTCATCGAGGCCAAGCCCCACCAGCAGCATCGTTGCCGTCGGACTGGCGGCAAGTTCACCGCAGATGCCGGTGGTAATCCCGGCCCGGCGAGCGGCTTCAACGGTGATGCGTATCATCCGGATCACCGCCGGATGAAGCGGGTCATAACGATCGGCGACCCGTTCATTACCGCGATCGACCGCCAATGTGAACTGCGTCAAGTCGTTGGTGCCAATGCTGAAGAAATCCGCCGCTGCAGCCATCTCATCCGCCATCATTACGGCTGAGGGGAGTTCGATCATGACCCCGAAAGCGACATTCGCGCTGTCGGGTATTCCATCAGCGGCAAGGCTATGACGGGCCGCGTCGAGCAGTTGCCGGGCGCGACTCACTTCTGCCGGATCGGTTACGAACGGGAGCATGATCCGGGCGCGACCGTGAACCGCCGCACGAAGGATGGCGCGGAACTGGTCTTTCAGTATGTCGGGATGGTCGAGGCTGACCCGCACTGCACGCCAGCCCATAAAGGGGTTTGCTTCAGCCGGCAGCGGCATTTCAGGGAATATCTTGTCCCCGCCGACATCGAAAGTCCGGATGGTAACCGGATGCGGCCAGGCGGCTTCGAGAACCCGGCGATAGTCTTCGTATTGCTCGTCTTCGGTCGGTATGCGCCGCCGTGCAAGTAGAAGATATTCAGATCTAAACAATCCGACCCCTTCGCCGCCGCGCTTCACCACCGACTCGATCTCCTGTGGCAGTTCGATGTTAGCCCGGAGGGCTACCGGGTGACCATCCAGAGTCTCCGCGGGAAGACGGACCGCATCCTTCAGACTCTCAAGGTATTCAAGATAGCGGTCGAGTTTGGCCTGGTATTCACTCTCGGTCGCCGTCTCGGGCCGGACAATCACCTTACCGCTGTTGCCGTTGACGATGATCGAGTCACCGGGAGAAATAGACCGGGAGACGTCTTTCAGGCCGACCACTGCCGGCACTTCGAGCGCCTTCGTGAGAATCGCCGTATGCGATGCCGCGCCGCCAAGATCGATAGCAACGCCGATGACGTTCGACTTCAGAAGGTGCACCACGTCCGAGGGCAGTAGGTCGTCGGCTACCAGTATAGCCGGGCCGTCGGTCGGAAGCGACCGGCCATCGCCCTGCCCGAGGAGGTTAAGGACGATGCGACGGCCGATGTCGGTTACGTCCTGAGCGCGCTGGTGAAAACGAGCCCCTTCGACCGCCAGCAGCCTCTCCCGCCACTTCATAGCCGACGATTCCACGACCCACTCGGCGCTCATTGCTTCACTTCGGATGCGGGATTCAATCTCGCCGACGAACTCGACGTCGTCGATGATCATCTGCTGGGCGTCGAAGATGTAGGCAGCGCTTTCGCCGGCTTCGCGGGAGAGTTGCTCGCGGAGTCCGGCGACTTGACGACGCGCCAGTACCAGCGCCCGGCGAAACCGGTCGATCTCGCGGCCTGTAGCCTCAGGCTCGAGCCGACGCGGGGCGACGTCAGGACTGTCGTGCCGGTAGAGAAGCGTCTTGCCGATAGCCAGTCCCGGTGCGGTGGGCGAGCCTATCAGAGTCCGCTGACCGGTCGAACCGGTCTTTAATACTGCGGAGACATCTTTAACCGGGCTATGTCGTTTCGTTTCGATACTTTGAATATAAGGGCAGGGCGGCAAAATGCAAGGGATAGGTCAATCTCTATGCTTGAGTTACGCCCCACAGCAACTTGGTTCAACTATGGCATAAGCGAACACAAACGCTTAATTTGTCAGTCAACAATGATCCATTGACAGACTTTCCGCTGGTACCCCATGCCTCGTTTCGTCAAAGGCTCGCCGATCACATCAGCAGCGATACTGACCGTCGCGACGGCGCTGGCTTCACTGCTGCTCTCGCAGCGCGACTTTTTCCTTAGCGTCGAGTTAAGCCTCTACGACCGCCTCTTTCAGGTGCGCGGACCCCTGCCGGTTGAAAGTCCCGACATCGCTTTGGTGGTTATCGACGAGCAGACTGCCGACAGCCTCTCCTTTCCCTTTGACCGCAAGCACTATGCGATGCTGGTGACTAAACTGAACCGACTGGGGGCGCGGATGGTAGCCTTCGACGTCGGCTTCTCAAGCGAAGGCGCCCGCCCGGAATCGGACTCGCTATTTAAAGCGACCATTCACGAGGCGGGGAACGTTGTCCTTTGCTCGAAGACCGATCAGGTGTCCCACCGCCGTTTGCGGGAACGAATCGTTAGCCTGAAGCCGCCGCATAGTTCGATCATGCCTCCTGGAACACCGTGGGGGCTGATCGACGAAATCCCTGACGATGACGGCTTCACGCGACGTTATCTCCTCTACAACGTCGTGCGCGACACGGCGTTTCTCTCGTTCGGCTTGAAGATCTACGCACTCGACCGGGGAATCGACCTTGCACGTCAGCATTTTCCCCGTCGCGGTGACTTCGTCTTTGGCGACCGGACGATTCCGCGCATAGACATCAACACCTGCCTTGTCAACTTCAGCGGTCCTGCCCGGACCTTCCCGACCTACTCCTTCTACGATGTCATTCGCGGCAACTATGACTTCGATGATCTTCTGTCGGGCCTCTCGCCGGAGGAGGCTGAAGCGCTGCAAGCCTCGGGAATGGCAGACTTGTTACAGGCAAGCCCCTTCAAAGACAAGATCGTCCTGGTCGGCGCTTCTGCCGAGGATCTTCAGGATAATAAATTGACACCCGCCTTCACTGCCGGGACGAACTACCGGATGCCGGGTGTCGAGGTTCACGCCAACGCCTTGAAAATGCTGCAGGACGGCACCTTCATCCGGCCGGTCGATCTACTCTGGACGCTCCTCGGGATGCTATTCCTTGCGCTATTAATCAGCGTTGTCGGGCATAGGCTCCCTGCCGGGTGGTCGGCGCTTATCGCCATACTTGCTATCGGCGGAATCCTTGTGCTGGGAGGCTATCTCTTCGTCGAGAGGGGTCTTTGGCTGCGTCAGGTGCCGCTTCTGCTTGCCGTGATAACTGGTTATCCAGCCAATTTGGTCTGGCGATTCATCCAAACCCAGCGCGAAAAGGCGCTCTATCGCGGAATGTTCTCCCAGTATGTTCAGAAGGAAGTGGTCGATGAACTGATCAAGCACCCCGAGAATCTCAAGTTAGGCGGCGAACGGCGTCGGATGTCGGTGCTCTTCACCGACGTCGCCGGATTCAGCACCATTTCCGAGCGCCTCTCCCCGGAGGATCTCGTTCACCTGCTGAATGAATATCTCTCGGCGATGTCGAGAAAGATCGTCGAGCACGGCGGTATCATCGACAAGTATGAGGGCGACCTCATAATGGCTGAGTTCGGTGCGCCGATTTGGGCGTCCGATCACGCTGCCCGTTCCTGCCGGGCCGGTCTGCAAATGCAACAACTGCTCACCGAGTTGCGGCTAAAGTGGCAGTCCGAGGGCCGAATACCTCTTTACAGCCGGGTCGGCATCAACACCGGCGACATGCTGGTCGGAAATATGGGATCGGATACGGTATTCGACTACACTGTGATGGGCGACGCAGTCAACCTCGCGAGCCGTCTCGAGGGGGCTAACAAAGCCTACGGGACGACCATCATGATCGGGCAGGGAACCTGGGAGGAGGTGAAGGGTTCGTTCGTCACCCGACCCCTCGATCTGCTTCGGGTGAAAGGCAAGAACGAACCGGTGGCGGTTTATGAGTTACTGGCGGAAAGTCGAGGCGAAGTGAGCGAAGCGAAATTGCAGGCGCTCGAACTTTTTAGCACTGGGTTGGCACATTACCAATCCCGGCGTTTTGCTGAGGCTTTGGCACTGTTCGAGCAAGCGCTTGCTGCCGACAGTAAGGACGAACCTTCCCGCACTTATATCGGAAGGTGTCGCTTCTTCATCGCCGAGCCGCCGGGTGAAGATTGGGACGGCGTCTGGACACTGACGGAGAAGTGAGGACTGTGCACGCCGGACGCCCTTGTCCGGCACGCTTGATCGGGCGGACGGGGGCGTCCGCCCGCCGCAGGTATGGAATCTTCATGCCCGCGCAGGCAGGCATCCAGTCTTAGTCTTGCCGGTCTGGGTTCCCGCCTTCGCGGGAACGACGATCACTACAGACGTCTTGCGGCAAGCGAGCGCTTAGTTCTCCAAAGCGCCGGCGTCGATCCAGGCTTTGATCGAGTCGATCTGAGTGTTCTCCAGGAACAGCCCGCCTTGCGGCATCCGGGGTTGGTCTTCGCCGGTGAGCCGGCGGACTAACTGGCTCCCGGTCGCATTGCCGGGCCGGATGCGCCCGCCACTCATAGCACCGGAGTAGGTTGTCAGGTCGTAGAAAGAGGCTTGCCCTCCGGCACGGTGGCAGGTCGTGCATTTCTGTTGCAGAAAGGCGCCGATGCCGCTATCGCCCGACCACCTGGCGCGCAAAGAACTTCCGCTGCCCGGCGACGTCGGCCCGCTTTTGTCATCGCTGCAACCCAGAACAAGCATAGTCGCCGCGATAGCGATCGTAAAAATTCGACTTGGGAGATTCACTTCAGCAACACCACTTGAGTTGAAATGGATCGACTGCCGGCTACGGCGGTCAACAGGTAAATTCCGGCCGGAAGGTCGTTCCCCTCGATGATGACCCGATGAGAACCAGCATCGTAGTTCATCGCTCCAAGATCCCGTAACGTCCTTCCGTTTAGCCCGCGAAGGAGAAGGCTCACCCGCGTAGCCTCGGGCAAAATTAATGTAACGACTGCCGTCGCATTAAAGGGATTGGGATAGGCGGAAAGGCGCATCGCGTAGGGCGGGATTCCGATCCCGCCGTCGTCGGGGATTGAAAGCGAGACCGCCCGCACCGGGATTTCGACCCGCGCTTCGTCGCGGTCGTCAGACTCTATGAGAATCGTCGCGACATACTCCCCGTCAACCTCGGCGCGAAACATCACATAGACCCACATCGAATCGCCCGGTTCAAGGACCTGCTCGTCTTCGATGCCGCCAAACAGGACGAAGGCATCGGGAGTCTCCGATTCCAATGTTACTCGCCGGAGGGATAGGTTGCGCAGGCCGATGTTGGAGATGAAGAGCGTGTCGGATCTGGCGCCTTCGGGCGACTCAAGATAGACTTCACGCGGATCGGCGGCGAGATTGCCTTGCGGGAAGTAGAAGGGGCCGATGTCGGCGATGGTGCCGTCGGGGTCGGGGTCGGCTTCGGGGTCACCGGCGTCGATGCAGGGTGAGTCGGGCGCGAGGAAATTGGTATCGGGCCACTGCCAGCCTTCTACGATGCCGGGATCCATTAAGAGGTTGCCATAGCGATCGGTCGAGTCGCCGTTAGCGTTGGTGCGGGAAGGTATAGCAAACCCATCATATTGAATGTTTCCATTCCCCTCAACCTGAATAATGCTAGAAACATCCTCAGAAGAAAAGTTGCTATATTCAATATTAGGAAAATTATCTGCATCCAGATTATGATCAATATCATAAATATAGATAGTATTTCTGCCAGAAACAAAAATGCATGCAGTAATTGATAAGGGATTATCATCTGGATCCATTGCATCATATGCAACTGACACATCGCAATTCTTAAATATGCAATTATGGAGCGAAAATGCGCCAGCAGTCGAAATGCCAATTCGCACCCGATAAAATGCAGTATTGCTAATGAAAGTGTTACTCTGCGCTGTGCCCACCGCGAACCGCCCATTTACTGCCATTTCGACAAAATAGCAATTATTAATAATCATTTCATTTGCATTTAGAGAGGAAATGCCCTCTCTGAAGTTGCGGAATATACACGCGCTGAATATTATGGAATGATAATAACTTAAGATGGAAACGGATGGGGGGCCGTCTGCAAATTCAAAAGGTGGACTTGTGTCAGAAAATATGCACCATTCAAAATTCGACTGCTGATCGGTCCTCAATGTGTCGTCAAAAAAAAGCCCAATCCAGTTTCGATTACCCAATCTGCCAAAATGTACTGGCTCCTCACTTGTTCCTAAGGCCAAAATGACACCCTCGACTATGATCGTGCCCCGCCATGGAATCTGAATGACCACTCCGGGCTCGATAACGAGGGTATCTCCGGATCGAACTCCGAAACCACTAGTGCCATCATCGGCGTGATAGGGGCTTCCTTCTCGCGTCAAGGTGCCATTGATCCAACCGCCAATGTGAGTCTGCGACCACAAATCGTGCACGAAGCAAAACAGCGCCAATAGGCAAAGGGTCGAAAGTCCTAGAGGACGGCTTTGAATATCTGTAATCTTCATGTGCCGTAACCCCATTTTGACGCTCCTATCGTAATACGGTCAGTTTACTACGAACCTCCGAGATTTGCCCTTTTTGTGACCTAAAGGTGGCCACACAAAAGTAGATCCCAGAAGTCACCCTCATTCCATAGAAATTCCTGCCAGCCCATATCCAACTTAAATAGCCGGATTGCCGATTGGGATGAATCGACTTGGAGATGATCCTTCCCAGCGGATCGTAAATCTCAATTTTCAAATCGCCAATATCTGGCAATGCAAATAGAAAGGCGGTGGATGAGTTGAAAGGATTGGGGAAATTGCCTAAAACAGCGAATGCAGTAGGTATCGAAACACCTTCATCGGAGAAGGCTAGATCGATGGCAATCGAAGATGGAATTTCGGCGTCGATATTATCGCCGAAAACGTTGACGGAATCAAGCCCATAATCCTCGTTCTGGCTTGTGCACCAGTAACGAAAAAAGAATGTCTCCGGTGCGCGATAGCCATCCACGTCCAAGGTCGTAGTGTCGTCGCGCCAAACCGCAAGTCCAATAGGGAAGTCACCATCGACCACTGACGCCCCGATGCAGGTGTTTGCGCCATTAAAGACGCCGACCTCATCACCTTCTGAAATATCGAAATTCTCGGCTGCAATCGAGGTAATGATAATCGGATAAAAGTCATCGGTTCGAGGGAAGGAAAAATGAGCGGGATTGGAAGCGACGCACTTTGTATTACCTTGAGAATCACTTCGTCCAACCGGCTGTGCCGAAGGGTAGACCAGTTCGTCGGCATCGAAGACCTTGACCTGATAACCCATTCCCGGTGCCAAGTCTTCCATATTGCTGTATTGGAATGAAGGCTTATAGAAGTGCCCGTGCTCATCCTTGGCAATATCGAGGTTATTGGTCGCAGTTAACGACTCAAAACCGTCGTGCTCGTCGAGGGTGAAATTAGGGAGGTAGGCGACGGTGCTCCAGCCAGCAGGTAGTTCAATCGGATCGTCCGGTTCAGCCTGTTTGCCAAGCCAGACGACAGTGCCGGCCGCATTCAACTTGATCAGATAGCCCTGCTTGTAGTCCCAAGAGGGGATGTTACAGAACTCCTGTGCGGGATACCAGAATTGACCATCACCATTCTTCAACTGATAAAGTTCGTTGGCAACTTCGTCAAACATTAGGAAGATGCCGTTCTCATCGTCAAGGCCGTTTTCGGCGGTGTAGTAGGGTATCACCCGGGAAGATATCCAGTGCCAGGTATTGGCGTTGAGTGCACGTGACTGGTGCTGCCCATAGACGACCGCATTGCCCATATTGAGTTGGCCGTAACCTACTTCCTCGTTCCAAGTGCCATAAGGATAATCTACGAAAAGTTGGAATCCTATTTGCCCCTCATCGATCTTGGTGGCGGTGATGCAGAGGATCTCAAAGAGGTTTTGAGGTGTTAATGTAGACTCTTGTGACAGCAACAAGGCTGCTACACCACTCACCATAGGGGTAGATCCCGACGTTCCCCCAAACCAAGGCACACCAAATTGAGGATCAGGAGGATATTCAGGATCGAGTTCATACTCCCAACCATTATTATCGGTGTAGACATGAGGGCAATAGATGATCCGAGTATTCTGCGCACCGCCATTTGCTACTGTCAGCCAAGATGGTGCCGTAATATCAAGTAGTAGGCCAAAATTAGCGCCAATTCCACCGCCAAGCGACATCCGCTCATTATCTGCACTTGCCCCGACTGAAATAACAACCGGGTGGCTTGAAGGGTAGTCAACTTCGTCACTGTCAGCATTGCCGCTTGCGCCCGCCATGAATATGCCATCATCGAATGCTTCCTCAAGCAGATCCTCAATGTCTTGATGCCAAGCGACCCCAAAACTCATATTGATGATGTCAACCTCTGCCCCACGGATCAGATATACGAGCCCATCGATGACTTCGGCTTGATCGGGATTTGGACCCATTTTGCAGAAGACAATGGAAGCACCGTTTTCCTCATCCCAACCTCCCGCTATCCCAGAATATTGGCTCCCGTTGTTACTTCTTGCGCAGATGATCCCCGATACTGGGGTCCCGTGCTCTGTCTCGTATTCGAATGCCTCTGCATCGCCTATGTGTTCAGGTGCACCATAAACTACAGACACATTGTATCCAATGAGGTCATCGGCATAACCGTTGCCATCATCGTCATCATCATTCAAGTCGCCGGGATCCAAGACCCATTGGCCGTTGACGAACTCCATCGTGTGGCCGTCTTCGTCAGCATCTTCATCGAGGTTCTGCCAAACATTCTCGCGAATCTCGGAGTGCTGAAACAGAAGGCCGGAATCGAGAACTCCGACCTTCACGGAAGGTGAGCCAGTGGTGAGTTCCCACGCCGGCTCGGGGTTGATAGTGTTGTCGAAGAGGTCGTCCTCTGGCTTCAGCAGGTAGCGCTGAATGTAATCAACCTCTTCGGTAACGCCAGGGTCATTGGGCATGCTGAAGTAGGCCCTGACGTTGTTTGAACCCTTCACGACGAGGCTGGAGTTGAGGTAGGACTCCATGAAATCGAGTGGATCCGGCTCAGGGGAGCCGGTCGATTGGATGAGATAGGTGCCGAGGGCGTTGACCTTTATTGTTTCGCCCTCCAGAAGTTGATTCAGGGAGTCGATCTGGGATGTCGTCGAGCCAGTGGTGAAATAGACGAAGATCTCTGTTCCGACTACCCGGAACGTGTCGCCTTGATAGATCTCAAACCATTGGTCACCGGATTCAGTGAACTGCACATACTCCCTCCCGTTGAACTCCTCCGCCTCAGCCGACGTCAAGAGAGAGAGAGAGAGAGACGATTCCGATTGTGAAGATGCTCACGAGGGGGAGAGAAGCGAACCGAGCGAACATTGCAGCCTCCATTGCGTTATGGTGTCGATGACGATCTTCAAGCCCTCTAAAGGGGCGGGAGCCTTCATTGGTCGATACGGAACAGCAGCGGCTTGAGGGCGGCGCTCGCTCTTGAGCAACGCTACTCTCCCTTATATCTTAATACATCAAAAGCAGGAAGTCAATACCCCCGCGAAACTATTTTTGCGCGGTGCAGGCGCGTCTCCGAAGGAATGACCGTCAAGTCGGGTGTAGCAAATGGTCGGTGATGGTTTCATGTTCTGCCATATCCAAATGCTCTTTACCCCAACCCGCTCAGGCAACCGATCTTTCTCCCTTGCTTCCTTGCTCCCTTGCCTACTTATGTAGAGCGATAGCCGGGACGTATTCTTCGACCATGGGAAAGTCTCCGAGACGCCGTGCCAGGGCGGCTTTTAGGTAGGAATCGACCCAGTCATAGATGTTGTGCCTGCGGATTGACGTGCGCATTGCTTTCATCCGGTTTCGACGTTCCGGCTCGGGCATCGTATAGGCCCTGTGGATTGCCTCTGCGACGCCTTCGCGGTCATTGGGATTGACCAGTATGGCTCCCCGTTGCAGTTGCGAGGCGGCCCCGGCGAATTCACTTAGGATTAGGACGCCGTCCTCGCTGGTGTTGGCGGCGCAAAATTCCTTGGCGACCAGATTCATCCCGTCTTTGACCGGGGTTACCAGTGCGATGCGGGCAGCGCGATAGTAAGCCAGAAGTTCATCCGGCTCAAGATTGCGGTAGATGTAATGGATCGGCACCCAGCCCGCTGCGGTAAACTCCCCGTTGATCTCCCCGACCCGTTGCTCGATCTCAGCCTTAAGTTCCTGATACTCCAGAACGTCAGTGCGGCTGGGAACGACCACCTGGACGAATGTCAGCCGCCGCCTGAGGTCGGGATGCCGGGTCAACAGCGTTCGGAACGCTTCCAGACGTTCGGGCAGACCCTTGGTGTAATCGAGCCGATCGACGCCGAGGACCATCTCGGAACCGCCCAGTGTCTCGCGCAGCCACTTGGTGCGCGACTCAACTTCGCGCGAAGCCGACCTCGTGGCAAAGTGCTCGTAGTCGATGCTAATCGGGAAACTGCCGATGCGCACCGGCCGGTGGTCGATCTGCACAGTCAGGACGGCTCCGCGCCCCGTCGTCTTCAGCCCCGGCGAAAGGTATTGCAGACATTGGATGAAATTGCG
>VGIQ01000007.1 GCA_016867835.1 Calditrichota bacterium
TATACCCCTGATGGGCACAACCTACACCGACGTCACCCTGCGCGCCTTTACCAACGGCGCCAAGGCTTACACCGACCGGTTCCTGGTGGACACCGGAGCGATCGACTGCGTCGCGCCGGGGGGGGGAGGCTAAGGGAAGTGGGTATCCTCAAGGTCAACCCCATCACCCAAGAACTGGAGAGACTTCCGGTCAGTTTGTTGAAGGGGATGGAGGGATGCTTGACTTCCCTCGCCCAATTGTTTATGATATACTCGTGATGGGCACAGCATACACTGACGCCAGGAATTGCGCGGTCACCAAATTGGCGAGAAGCTCTTTTCGCTGCGTTCTTCTCTGGCTACGAAAGTCACAAAGACTCAATCTGAGGTATACATGAATATCGCCTCTTTGTCAACAAATCTATCTTTCGGTACTATAATACTTTGCATTATAGTCACGCTATTGACTGGATGTACCACAGCCTACAATCTGTCGCCGATTATTAGCACAATTAATAGTCAGGAGTTGTTCTATGCAGATGGAAAACAAGTAGCAATTTCAAGATTGAATCAAACTGAAGTTTGCATTTGGATCAATAAGACAGCGGATGATGAATTTCTACTGCACCTAGTTTATAGAAACAACTCTACTATCCCAATAAATGTCTTTCCAGAGCAAATTCACCTTGAGTGGCTAAGCAAGTATGAGGGGCCGAAGAGGCAAGCTGTCTACAGTTCTGATAAATATTTAAGCCGACTTCGAAAGCAACAAGCATGGGCGAATGTCGCCTCTGCAATAGGTGCAGCTGCTGAGTCATATGGGGCTGGACGTAGTAAGACATATGGAACTGTGTCAGGACAGCCCGTATATCTTGAAACTTATGACCCGGCCAAGAAAGCAATGGTTGACCAGAAGAATAGCGAAGAAATGGCGAGACAAGTAACACAACAGAGCATTATTTATGCTGCAACTGAACAAGGCTTACTTAAGTCAAATACTCTATTGCCTGGCTACTATGTTGAAGGAAACGTGATGGCCAGATTCTCATATCAAAAACGTATCGCAATTGTTGTGCCATTTGGAGAAGTCGTTCATAGATTTGAATTTGTCGCACCTGCCCAATAGTAATTTATTGCTATGCACTTTGAAAATATTTCTCTGACTGTCCTTTACGTCGAGCAAAGGCTTAACCTCACAGATCAAATCCTTTCCACCACTTCAAGAGGAGGAGTCCTTGTGAGATTTGTTGGATGTCCGTGAACTGCGCGAAGACTTGCTCGACTATGCGGCGATGCTGGAAGCGGAAGCCGAAGGTGGTGAGTCCGTGACCATAGAAGAGTTCCTCGCAGGCGAACGCACCTATGTAAACTGAGCTCTGTGCGGCTGTGCCTAAATACGAAATCATCATCCACTGGGACGAAATCGACCGGTGCTACATCGCCGATGTCCCGGAACTTCCCGGCTGTATTGCGCATGGCAGCACCTACGAACAGGCGCTAACCGAAGCCAAGGAGGCCATGGCGCTTTGGCTCGACACCGCAAAAGAGTTCGGCGATCCTATCCCGGAACCGAAGGGCAGACGCTTGCTATTTGCCTGAACTAATTACCCTTTCACCAATGTCCATTTTCAATTTCTTTAAAAATCTCTTTTCTCCACCCAAAACTTACATCAACTCCCGCGGCTATCGGCGCTTCAAGGATTCCGGCAAGCCCGTTCATCGTTGGGTTGCAGAGAAGAAACTTGGCCGTCGTCTCCGGAAAGGCGAAGTCGTTCACCACAAAGACCGCAATAAGTCGAACAACAGCCCCTGGAATCTGTGGGTCTTTCGCAGCCAAAAGGAGCACGACCGAGCTCACCGCGCCGACGCCCGCCGCCACGGCAAGCGCGCCAGTTTCTGGGGATTTGGCAGGTAATCCAGTTAGCTATACACATCTGCCGCATCACTTGTTGTCCCAAAATCCCCGGCGCCAGCGGGCAGGGAAAGTTGTCATATGTTATGCAAGCAAGGCTTCAGAACTAAATCCGTAAGAAAAGGGATCCCCAATGCAATACACCATCGAAACCGAGCAAGAGACCGACGGCCGCTGGATCGCTGAAATTAGCGAACTGCCGGGAGTAATGAAGTATGGCAAGAGTCGTTTGGACGCGATCGCGCAGGCTCAGGCTCTTGCTTTGCGGGTCGTCGCCGATCGGATTGAACAGGGCGACCAAATCACTGAGCCGATTAAGATCACTTTTGCAGCGGCATGAGCCAATGGCCAAGCCGAAGAGCCAGTCGGGTTTTGTCCGCTTTGCTTAAGATTGGCTGGACAATCAAACGATCATCCGGGTCACATAAGACGCTTGTTAGGCCCGGCTATCCCAATTTTGTGTTTGCTTTTCATTCCGACGAGGAAATCGGCCCCAAAATGTTAGCCAGAATCGCCAAACACACGGGCTTGAAGCCGGACGACTTATGAATCAACCTGCATCTGTTCGATAACATCACGACCGCGCTCACCGCGCAGACGCCCGCCGCCACAGCACCCACGCCAGTTACCGCGGCTTCGGGAAATGATTCCTTGTTGCCTTATCGTCAAACCAAAACCGAAATGTAGTTAGCATTTTCCCTTATGATCATCAATCCCAATGACACCCAACTTCGGAAAGACGAAGACGGAAACTGGATCGCGCTAAGCGATCAATTACCCGGCTGCCACGCTTCGGGGCAGTCCGAAATAGAGGCTTATTTTGCCTTTCAGGATGCTGCCAAAGCCCATCTCGAAGCCCTTAAAGATACCGCGCGACCGATTCCCGAGGCATTTCGAGATAAATGCGTGCTGGTGGCTTAGTGGGAATACATTACCCAGGTTGGAATTCACAGCAGTTAGAGCGACGACTTCGTGAATTGGGATGTGAACTACTTCGCCAAAGGGGAAGCCATAAACACTTTTCGAACCCGTTTTAGCCTGAACAATTGATCACTTACCCTGACCATTCAGGAGATATTCCACGCGGAATCATCGAGGATATCATTCGGGATTTAGGCATGTCAAAAGAACAGTTCTATGACCTTAACTACATTCCTTAGCCCAACTCCGCCATAATTCATCTGGGAGTAGGTGGACCGGTGTTCATCGGCTGCTGTCCCGAAATCTCCGGTGCCAACGGGCAGTGCGTTACCCGGGAAGATTGCCGCGCCAACCTGCTCGAAGCAACCGATCTCGTGCTCGAAATGCGAGCCGAAGATGGGCAGCACGGAGTCCCGCAGGATGCTGAAGTCGAGCAAATCCCCTCCGGACTAACTTGAACCCGCACCTCCCCCCTCCCTCATAGCCTGACCTCAAGACCTCTTCATTTGCCGTCGATGCCATTCTCAGTCCCCAAGCCTTGAACTCCCGCTCCGGGTGGCTTATATTAGGCGTTCGACCTTTCCCCATCGACGCGCCCGTAGCTCAGTTGGATAGAGCGCAAGCCTCCGGAGCTTGAGGTCGTGGGTTCGAATCCCTCCGGGCGTGCATTACCTTCCAAACCAAGCGGCGGACCCCGCTCCGCCCATCTTCTAACGCGGAGGCTCCCATGTCGTCCGTCCGTTCCAATCGCAACTTCATCCTCGTCTTCGGTGTCGTAGCCGTCCTGTTCCTCATTTACGGCGTCGTCAACTTCCACGAAGCCTTCCCCGAAATCGGCATCGACTTCAAGGTGCCGCGCGAGGAAGCGGTTACCCTCGCCGAGCAATTCCTTCAAGGTCGGGGCGTCGATCTGACCGGCTACCGCCGCATTGCCCTCTTCAACTACGCCGGCGGGACGAAAGTCTATCTCGAGCGTGAGTTAGGCGTCCCGCAACTGGTCAGCCTCGCCCAGGACACGATCGACGTCTGGCATTGGCGGGTGCGGTTCTATAAGACGCTCCAGAAACTGGAATACTCGGTCTATGTCGATCCATCGGGACGGATTACCGGGTTTCAACGCAAACTCGAGGAGAACGCCGCCGGGCCGACGCTCGACAGCCTCGCCGCGCGAGCCCTTGCCGAAGCCTTCATTATCGGCCCCATGGGGGTCGATCTGGCGAAATGGGACCCGGCTTCGACCGGCTTCGAGGATCGCCCGGCGCGGCGCGACTGGTCGTTCGAATACGAACTGCGCGGCTTTAAAGCCAAGGAGGCTCCCTACCGGATGCGGGTGCAGGTGCAGGGCGCCGAAGTCGGCTACTTCCAACGGCACCTTCGCGTCCCCGACGAGTGGTGGCGTGAGTGGGAAAACCAGCGGTCGCAGAACACCCTCTACCAGACCATCGACGAGGTGCTCGCCTTCCTGACGATGGTCTTGATCTTCATCTTTTTCCTGCGGCACATCAAAGCCGGGCAGATCACCTGGCGCTTCGCGATCTATCTGGCCGGAGCGCTCACCGTCGCCCTTTTCCTTGCCGGGTTCAACACCCTGCCTCTCTCTTATGGCTGGTATGAGACGACCGACTCCTTTGGTGCCCATGTCGGCGAGCAACTCCTCTTCAGCCTTCTCGGCGGGCTGGTGCAAGGTCTCCAACTGCTGCTCCTGATCGGCGCAGGGGAATGGCTTTACCGCCAGTATCATCCCGGCAAACTCTACCTTCCAGCACTCTTCACCAAGCGCGGCTTCCAGTCCCGCGAGATGTTTCAAGCGACGCTGGTCGGCTACCTTATGGCCGCCTTTCACATCGGCTTTGTGGTGCTCTTCTATGTCGTCGGGAAGGGGCTCGGCTTTTGGGCGCCTGCCGATGTGAAGTATAGCAACGCCGTATCAACCGCGATTCCGTGGATCTACCCGCTTGCCATATCGATGATGGCGGCGCTCTCGGAGGAATTCTGGTTCCGCCTCTGGGGCGTTCATTTCTTCAAGAAGTGGACCCACTCCACCGCCCTCGGAGTGATCATTCCGGCCTTCATCTGGGGTTTTCTACATTCGGTCTATCCGCAACAGCCCGGTTTCGTGCGCGGGATCGAGGTCGGTCTGATCGGAATCGTCGCCGGGGTCGTGATGCTGCGCTTCGGGATCTGGGCGACCCTCACCTGGCACTTCGTGATCGATGCAATCTTCATCGGCCTCTTTCTCTTTCAGTCGTCGAACGCCTACTTTTGGATCAGCGGCCTGATTGTCGTCGGTGTGCTGGCTATCCCGGCGATAGTCGCGGTGGTGGTCTATCTTCGCCGCCACGCCCTTGCGCCAGTCGATGACCTGCTCAATCAAGCCATCGAAACGCCTCCCCGACGGAAAGAACTTGAAGCCCCGGCAGCAGAGGAAGCAATAGCCGAACCGACCCGAGATCGATCCGCTGTTCATTATCAGGGACTTTCGCCGGCAGCCGTCAAGTGGGCTACGATTGTCGGTGTCATCGGGTTGCTGTTGATGGTAGCAGGACCTGCGCCGCGCGAGTTTGGAGACAAGTTCAAGCCGACTGTTGACCGCGTCAAGGCTATAGAACTGGCTACCGCTGCATTAGTCGAGCGCTACCGGATCGATCCCGACACCTTACTGATTTCGGCGCGATTGCCTGCCTCTGACGATGATGGCCCTGACTCCAGATCTTCCATCCAGAGCAACTCCCAACTCTCCTATGTGAAACGTCACGGAACGCTCGACGATGCCGAGCGGATATTTCTTTCAGACGACGGTGTAGGTAGATACTCCTGGTCGGTTGTCTTCAAGCGAGAGAAGAACGCCGAGTGGTATTCGGCAAGCGTCCGAATATTAGATGGCCGGGTGATACTTCACCATATCCTGCCGGACTCGGCGGCCGGTCCGATCTGGCCCGTCGATTCGGCACGGACGCTCGCGCAAGCGGCTTTTGAGCGCGAGTTCCCCGATCACGCCAACTGGCACATTCTCGAAGAGAATAGCCATAAATTGCCAAACCGCCTCGACTGGAACTTCACCTATGAGACTCTGAACCCGGTCGTCGGTGAAGCGCACTTTCGAGCAAACGTCTCAGTGCGCGGCAGCGAAGTGATCTCGGGCGGCAAGTGGCTCAAGGTGCCTGAAACCTGGGAACGTCACGAGGAAAAACGTGGCATCGGAAAGGTCGTCCTTGCGGCGCTGCTGGCGGTCATTATCATTGGCGCGCTGGTCTATGCCATAGCCGCCTTCGGTCGCCGGTTCAAACGGCAGGAGATAGAGTGGCGGACCGCGACCTGGTTCGGCGTCGCCACCGCGCTGCTGGCGCTAGTCGCGATGGTCAATGGTTGGGCCGACATCTGGAGCGACTACCGGACGTCGATCCCTGTCGCGACCTTCCTGACTACCCGTATCGCGACGCTGCTGGTAGGACTGCTTTTGGGTGCCTTCCTGACGATTCCTGTCATCGCACTAGTTGAGGCACTGATACGGGAACGTCATCGCCATTCAGCCTGGTTCGGTCTTCGGCCGCTTCATCCAAATGCCACCGTAGACGGCATGGCTGTCGTCTTCGGAGTGATGGGGGTGATGCTCAGCATGAAGTATCTCTTCTCCGCCGCTGAAGGTTGGCTCGGGATGCCGGTGCACAGTTACGGACTAAACCTGACCGGGGAATTGGAGCACTTCATCCCGTGGCTCTCCGGTCTCACCAGCGGGCTTGGGAATTACCTTCAAGCCGCGGCGCTGCTCTTCGTGGTGATACTCTTTCAGGACGCGGTCAAAGCCGGCTGGCTGCGCGGACTTTTGATTGCAGTCATCGCGTCGGTCTTCTCGCTGCAGAACTTCGGCACGGGAGGCAACCTGACGACCGGTGAAATGGTCTGGCAGGCGGTCCAGGGCGTGATCTGGGCCGGTGCTATCTACTATCTTGTCACCTACTGGGTCGGGGGACGCCTCTGGGCACTAATAGCCGGGATGATCGTCGTTGACTTCTACAAGATCGGCGGCGCGTTCACGGCTTGGGAAGGTGCGCCTTGGTTTGATCAGGGAGTGGTCCTCAAGTTCCTGGCTGCCGGAGTCTTCCTTTACGTCGTCATTTTAGGGAGCAAAGCGCGCAAGATTCGTGCTGAAGTCCCTTCCGGAGGTGACGCCTGACTGCTGCTCTTTTGGAGAATCAACGCAAGTTGCGCATTTTCGCTTGACAAAGGCGCATCTCCGCTTTATATTGGGACATCCAATGGATAGCGCAGGTCGGATGCGCCTGGCGAAGCAGGTCACTGCTTCGGCGATGCTGAATGCGTGTTTCTCTATTGGAAACCGGTTGGGTGGGTGTCAGAGGGGGCGCCTCTGTTGGGTTACCTGCCTGCCGGACGACGCGTCGGATCGAGTTCGAGGTGTGAAGTTTGGGCGGAATGACGAGACTGGAGAGGACGGGATTTATCCCGCCCTTTGAATATGCTTGTCTGCCGGAAGAGTCGAAGGCCACCAGCGTGCTCGTGCGACGGCAATGAACAATGTGTAAAGGAAGTCAATGAAGAAACGGCTCTACGTAGGGAATCTGGCTTACACGGTCTCTTCCGATCAATTGCGGGAGATGTTCTCGGCTCACGGCGAAGTGAGCGATGCCGCAGTCATCAGCGATCGGGACACCGGTCGTTCGAAGGGTTTCGGCTTTGTCGAGATGGCGACCGAGGAAGGTGCGCGCAAGGCGATCGAGGCGCTTCACGATCTGAAGATCGGCGGACGCAACATCGTCGTCAATGAGGCCCGGGAGCGCGATGCGCGGCCCGCCGCCGGCGGCAGGATGCGGTAGGTTCCCCGCTTACAGCGGAAAACGAAACGCCCGCAACTCGAAAGGGTTGCGGGCGGGTCGTTTTTGAACCACAAGTCTATAACAGAAACACTTGGGATTCGCCTTGTCGCAGTGCGACGAAGTGCCTATATTGAGTTCGTTGGAATCTCGCATCGTGCATGCCGGACGCCATCGTCCGAAATGCATCGGGGAGATGTGGTGCGGGTGGTCGATGGCGTCCACCCGGCACTTGAAAGAGCCTTTATTGACTACACCCTATCACGAGAAGTCGCTTTGACCAAACTTAAGTCTTTACTTCTCATCCTCAGCCTGCGGCGGAGTCGGTCTTTGCCGGTATGACACTTGTTAGCCAGGATCTTATATCCGGCGGTTACTTCACCTGGATGCATGCCTGGTGGGCGGTAGCCCTTGGAGCGCTCTCGGCGGCATCACTGCCGCTCGGATCGCTCGCCGGCATCCGGTTTAAGCCTTCGCCGGGGATAACCGGTGCGGCAGCCGCCTTCGGAGCGGGAGCACTTTTCGCTGCGCTCAGCGTCGAACTCGTCGCCCCGACCATGACCACTTCGGTGCAGACGCATCTTGCCAGCCCGGGCAGCCGCGATTACTTGTTGCCGCCGCTGGCGATGATTTTCGGCTGCATAGCGGGTGGACTCCTCTTCGTCTTCCTCGACCAGATCGTCAACCGCCATGGCGGCTACCTCCGCAAAACCGCCACCGCCATCACCTACCTCGGCGAGCGTCGCGAAAAGCGCAATCGCCGAATGCTCGAGATCATCTCCCGCAGCCATTATCTAATGACGCTCAGTCCCTCGGAAGTGAGACCGCTGGTCGATCTGATGCGGCCGATCGTCTTCACACCTTCCGAGTGGCTCTTTCAAGCCGGTGATCCGGCCGACCGGGTGTTTCTGGTCGAAGAGGGCGAAGTGGACTTAATTCGCGACGGCCGACAGTTCCAACGTCTCGGTGCCGGGGAGATCATCGGCGAGGTGGCGGTCCTACTCAACTCGCCGAGACATGTCAGCGCCCGGGCATCCGGGGTCGTCAAAGCCTGGATGCTGAACAAGGCCGACTTCGAGCGGATAAGAGCCGTTTCGCCTGGACTTGCAGAGATTACCAGTCGCATCGCCGCCGACCGTCTGGTCGATTGGGCGAAGAAAGAGCGCAGGATGGGGCGGGAATCGGTAGAGTGGGCTTCTGCCGCTGCGAAAGCGGTGGGAGGTGCAAGCCGGCTGGTTCCCGATCCGATGGAGATTCGCAAGGCAGCCGAGAGCCATTCAGGTGCGCCTCTGGCGATTTGGCTCGGGATATTTCTTGACGGGATACCTGAAAGTTTCGTCATCGGTATGACCTTCCTTGCCTCGCTGACGGCAAAAATGCATACCGGCGTGCCGACCTTCCTCGACGTGGTTCCCTATACCCTTATCGCGGGTCTTTTCCTCTCCAATTTTCCAGAAGCGATGTCGGCTTCGGTCGGGATGCGGCATCAAGGCTGGTCTGTGCTGCGGGTCCTCTGGCTCTGGACCAGTCTGATGCTGATGACGGGACTTGGCGCGGGACTCGGCTACGCCATCGGCGCCGATGTTCCGCATGCGGTGACGGTCCTGATCGAAGGTGTGGCGGCGGGGGCAATGTTGACGATGATCGCGCAGACGATGATCCCGGAAGCGGTTCACCTCGGCGGACCGAACGTTACCGGTCTGGCGACGCTCTTCGGCTTCCTTGGCGCGGTAGCCTTCAAGTTGCTGGAATGATACAAGACACTTTGAGGGCGGAATTCCTACCGCCATCAAAAACTCGTCATCCCACCCTAAACTTTAGATTCACCTACAGCGCATAATACTGCCCGGCCGGGTGGTGGAAGACGACCGCAGTAACCGATCCCTCCGGATGCATCATGTAGCCCTCGGTCAATTCGACGCCGATCCGCTCCGGCTTCAGCAACTCGAAGAGAGGTGCTTGGTCTTCAAGTTGCGGGCAGGCAGGATAGCCGAAGGATAGCCTTATGCCCCGGTATTTCGTCCGGAAGAGATCGGCAACCGATAGTGCCGGGTCATCGGGAAATCCCCACTCGGTCCGGATACGGCGGTGAACCCATTCGGCAGTTGCTTCGGCCAATTCGATAGCCACCGCTTGAAGGATCAGCGACGCCAGGAGACGCCCCTCCTTGCGCATCTGCGCCGCTTTGGTGCTGGTCTCGATACCGGCCGTAGTTACGAAGAGGCAGACGTGGTCGCCGCCCTCGTCCGGCGGGCGGATCCAGTCAACCGCGCTGATGCCGGCCCGGCCCTGCTGTCGCGGGAAGGAAAAACTTCTCAATAGAGAGATCACAGAGGATTCGGCGGTATCCTTTTCGGTGTTCTCCGGGTCCTCTCTGTTGAGAATGATCTGCTCCCCGTCCGGGACCGCACGGAACCACTGATAGACTGCCTTTGGCGCATAAATCCCCTCCGCCGCAGCCACTTTCACCACCTCTTCGACATGCTCCCTTAGTTTCAGCAACTTCGGGTCGCGGCCCTCAAGTAGTTTGCGCGTAATCCCCTTGACCCCAAGGTGTTTGCCATAGAGCATCTGCTCGTTCAAATAGGGCCAGACATCGTCAATAGTGATATTTGTCAGGATGTGCTCGCCCTTGTCCGGCGGAACCGGAACATCGGTGGGAAGCCAACGACTCTGGACGGCCGATCCTGTCCCTGGCGATTCGCGTCCATTCCGAGCTAACGCATCAACATTGACTTTAGCATTAGCATTGGCATTAACTTCGTTGTCCCTAAGTCGCTTCCACTCCGCTTCAAGCACCCTGCGCCGCGCCGGTTCGACAATCTGGTTGGCGAGCGCCAGCCCGTCCATCGCTTCATCGGCATAGAAGACCGGCCCGCCGTAGGCCGGAGCGATCCGCGCCAGGGTGAACTTCTTCGACAGTGCTGCGCCGCCGACCAGAACCGGCAGATCAATCCCGGCTACGCGCAAGTCCGACGCGGTATCGACCATCTGCTGAGCGCTCCGGACCAGCAGCCCCGAGAGACCGATGATGTCGGGTTGATGCTCGCGGGCGGCCTCGATCAATGTCTCCGGGGGAACCTTGATGCCCAGATTGATCACTTCGAAGCCGTTGTTCGAGAGGATCATATCGACGAGGTTCTTGCCGATGTCGTGAACGTCGCCCTTTACCGTCGCGAGGATCACCCGGCCCTTGACTGCCCCCGAAGCGCCCGGCGGGAAATGCGGCTTAAGGAACTCGACAGCCGTCTTCATCACCTCGGCCGATTCGAGCACTTCGGCGACAATGAGACGATTGTCGGCGAAGAGCCGTCCGACCTCGTCCATGCCCTTAAGGAGCGGCCCGTTGATCACCTCGAGCGGCCCCATCCGGGTCAGGAGTTCGGTCAGGTTGGCTTCCAGCCCCGTCTTGCGAGCTTCGACGACGGCCCGCGAGACTTGCTCATCAGCCGAGAGTCCAGCCCATTCGTCTGCCGATGAAGAGACCTTGGCAGTGCGAAAGTGCGCTGTGAACTCGGCGATTGCCTCGCTCGAGCCGGTCATTAACAAGCGCGCTGCCAGTTCAACCTCCTCGGGCGGGATCGTCGGATACCTCTTTAAGCCTTGAGTATTGACAATCGCCATGTCAAGTCCGGCCTTGGCGCAAAGATAGAGAAAGACCGAGTTGACGACTTCGCGCCCCGCCGGTGGCAAACCGAAAGAGACGTTCGAGATGCCGAGTATCGTAAGGCAGTGCGGGAAGCGCTCCTTGACGGCGCGGACGCCGTCGATCGTAGCCTCAGCCGAGCCGAGGTAGTTTGGATCACCGGTTCCGGCAGGAAAGACGAGCGGATCGAAGATGATGTCTGCTTCGGGGAGGCCGAACCCGCCGCACAGGATGTTGTGAATTTTCCCTGCAATCTCGAGTTTTCTCGGCACCGTAACGGCCATTCCTTGCACCGGGTCGTCGTCGATGAGGCCGCATATCAGTGACGCGCCGTAGTCTCTTGCGAGTGAAGCAACCTTGCGGAGCCGGGCTCCGCCGTCTTCGAGGTTGACCGAGTTGATCGCCGGTTTGCCGCCGATGGTCTTCAGTGCGGCTTCGACAATGGCAGTGTCGGTGGTATCGATAAGGAGCGGCACCCGGACTTTGCGCAAGAGCGGCCGAAGGACTGCAAGGAAGTCGGTTAGTTCTTCGCGGTCGGGATCGGCGGTGCAGAGGTCGATGGCGAGCGCGCCGCTGCGCTGCTGTTCGCGCCCGATCTCGGCGGCTTCGTCGATCCTTCCTTCGCCGATCAGCCGTTTGAACTTGCGGCTGCCAATGGTGTTGGTGCGCTCGCCGATATAGACCGGTTTGTTGTCGGGCTCGACGACGAGCGCTTCGGCACCCGCCAGAGCCGGATAGTGCCCGGCGAGGCCGTTCCCAGCGCTCGCCGCATTATCGGTCTCTTCAGCGTTCTGCGATCCTCCCACCGGCACCCTCACCTTCACCTCCGGCCGGCTGACGGCTTCCTTAAGCGCTCGGATATGGTCCGGCGTTGTGCCGCAACAGCCGCCGACGATGTTGACCCAGCCTTCGCGGGCAAACCGGCCGATCGCATCGAGGAAGACGTCGGGGCCGTCGCAGTAGTGGCCATCGACGTCGGGCAGTCCGGCGTTGGGCCAGACCGAGACCGGGAACCGGCTGATGCGGGCGAGCGCGCGGATATGGTCGGTCATTGCGGCCGGCCCGGTGGCGCAGTTGAGGCCGAGGAAGGCGAGGTCGAAGCCGCTGAAGGTGTGGTAAAGTGCTTCGATGGTCTGCCCGGCGAGCATCGAGCCGGAAGGTTCAATCGTTACTGAGAGGCCCACCGGCAACGTCCGGCGCAGGTCCCGCATTGCGCGGCGGATGCCCGCAAGCGAGGCTTTGACGTTGACGGTATCCTGCTGGGTTTCAAGGACGAGCAGATCGGCGCCGCCTTCGATCAGACCGGCGGAATAATCGTAGTAAGCGGCTTCGATCTCGTCGAAGGTTACACCGCCGGTTACCGAAATCGACCTTGTCCCCGGCCCCATCGAGCCCATAACAAGAGGGCGGAAATCATTGCCACCTCCTTCCCTTACCTTTTCGCCTCTCCACTCTTCAATCGCCTCCTTTGCCAACTCGGCGGATCGTCGCGCCAGTGCGCGCGCGCGTTGCCGGATGCCATACTCTTCGAGGACGATGGGGGAGCCATTGAAGGAGTTGGTCTCGATGATGTCGGCTCCAGCCTCGAGATAAGCGCGGTGGACGGCTTTGACGATTTGAGGCGCGAAGTCATTCAGCATCTCGTTGCAGCCAAAAAACGCCGCACCGCCAAAGTCGTCGTTGGTCGGCTTCAGCCGTTCGAGCGCCGTCCCGGTGGCTCCATCCGTAACGAGGATGCGGGAGGCAAGGGGGATGCTAAGGTTAGTGCTAATGCTAATGCTAATTTAAACTTGCCTAGTCAGGGAGGCTCAGACGATGGAGTGGTCTGGGTGATGTTGATCTTGCGATTTGTTTGAGGCTGGCGGACGCCCTCGTCTGCCTCTTCCTACTCAATCCCCCATCTCGCCTTCAACTCCTCCGGCGTGACTAACACTTCCCGGGCTTTCGAGCCGTCGAACGGCCCGACGATGCCGGCGCGCTCGAGTTCGTCTATCAGTCGTGCCGCGCGGGCATAGCCGACTCTAAGTCTTCGCTGCAAAATCGAGACTGATCCCTGATCGACGCCGACCACAATTCGCGCCGCCTCCTTGAAGAGTTCATCCACATCGGTCAGTTCCGCATCGCCCATCCCGGACGGCACCCGGATCTTCCCGGCGTCGGGCGACGGCAGTGAGAACGACGACAGATTGACCGGCTGTGAACGGATGTAGTCAACCACCCGCTCGACTTCGCCGGTGGTAACGAGCGCTCCATGGAGACGCTGCAACTTGGCTGTTCCGGGACCTTGATAGAGCATATCGCCGCGCCCGAGCAGCGCCTCGGCGCCGTTGCCGTCGAGAATCGTCCGCGAATCGGCTCGCGACGCCACCTGAAACGCGATCCGCACCGGGAAGTTGGCCTTGATCAGGCCGGTGACGACATCGACCGAAGGCCGCTGGGTCGCCACTATCAGGTGAATCCCTGCCGCCCGCGCCTTCTGCGCCAGGCGGACGATAAGGTCTTCGAACTCCCTCCGCGCCGTCAGCATCAAGTCGGCAAGTTCGTCGATCACTACGACGATATAGGGAAGATGTTCGCCGGTCGCACTTTCCGGTTCTCCGGCTTCCCGGCGACGTTCCTGCAAGCGGTGATACTCGTCAAGCCCCCGGACGCCGGCATCGGCGAGGATAGTATAACGTCGCTCCATTTCAAACGCCACCGATGTGAGCGCGGCGACGGCGTTCTCCGGCGTCGTTACGACCGCTTCGCCCAGTCCGGGCGGCGCCAGAAGGTGTTGATACTCGAGCCGGCCATAGAGCGACAATTCAATCTTCTTCGGATCGATCAGGAGAATCCGCAGGCTCAGCGGATCGTTCCGGAAGAGCAGGCTCAGGAGCAGCCCATTGATGCAGACCGACTTGCCCGACCCGGTCGCGCCGGCGATTAGTAAGTGCGGCATCCGGGCTAGATCGGTCAGAAATATCTGTCCTGCAGCATCCTTCCCGAGTCCCAGAATGAGCGGCGACTTGGCAGTATTGAACTCCTGAGAACCGAGCACTTCCCGAATGAAGACCGTCTCCGGGGCGCGGTTGGGGATTTCGACGCCGACGGCGTTTTCGCCCGGAATCGGCGCCAGAATCCGTATCCCGGGGGCCCGCAAAGCCATTGCGATGTCGTCGGAAAGCCCGGCGATGCGAGCGATCTTCACGTCCGCCGACGGTTCAAGGTCGTAGCGGGTGATGACCGGCCCCGGATTGGTCCGGATCACCTGCGCTTCAACGCCGAGACTGGCTAGTTTCGACTCGAGACGCCGCGAGTTTTCTTCGAGTTCTCCCCGATCGATGCGCGAGTTCTGCGCGGGAACCGGGTCGAGCAGCGCCAGCGGAGGCAGTTCATGCACTCCGGAACCGGACGCCGTCGCCAGAGGAACGATGCGGACCGGCACTTCCGGACGATGCTCACCTCGCACTACCTGCCGGCGATGGCTGCTCTCGCGATCATCGGTTTCGGGATAGGCATCGTCCTCATCCTTATCACCTTCGACATTCGCATCGCGCCTCAACTTGCCGGTCAGATAGAGTGGGAAGCGGTAGAAGAGTGCTTCCATTATTGCCATTGGCCGCAGGTCGAAGAGAAGAATGGAGGTCGCTATCAGGAGCGTCGCCCAGATTAGTATCGCGCCGGTGCGGTAGAAGAAGAAAATGGTGATGTCGGAGGCGAAGAGCGGAAGATAGCCGGAGTAGATAAGATCTGCAGGAAGGCTGCGCACAGCCCGGACGAGGGCGACGCCGATGCCGGTGAACCACCCGGCCAGAAGGACTATGCCTATGAACTTGCCAGGCCTGAACTTCCCCCCCGTGACCCGACCTGCAAGAGTCAACAGCAACACCAGCGGAATCGCGAATGCCCCGTAGCATCCGAAGGTGTTCTCAATGATGAAATGGCCGGCCGCGGCTCCGGCCTGGCCGACCCAGCCGCGAGTGCGTCCAGCACGGTCGCTACCTGGCGACTCGGAGACGTCGTAGGAAACAAGCGCGAGAGTCAGAAAGAGCGCGACGAATGCAATGGCCAGATAGAAGAGTTCGCTGCTCTTGCGGGACGATGCGGCTTTCGGCTTGGGGCTCAAGGCCGACCTGGGGCTCAAGGCTCAGGGCTCAGGGGGAATCGGGCACAATTCTTTAGATCGGCCTCTGCGCGAACCGAGCGGAGTGCAGACTCGAATGCTTGAGCACTGAGCCCTGGAGCACTTGAGCAGTTGAGCACTCCGGCGCTACTTCCCTTCCTTCCACTTGTCGAAGGCCTCGGTCTCCTTCGAGAGTTCATCGAAAACCTGCGACGAACGAAATCGGGTGTAAAGTTGTTCCTGCTTCTTGATCTTGTCAAGCAGCGCCTGCGAGGTCGCGCCGAGCGGCATCTTCATCAGAACATAGCAGCGATAGACGCCGCCCTCAGCGGCCAGTTCCGACTGATCGGTAATGACTCCCGACAGAACGGTCGAAACGACCGCTTTCGTCGCCTGCGTGAACATGTCGAGATACTGGGCATCCTCGGCAGTGCCGACCTCTTCCTGAAACCTCTTGGAGAGGCCGTCGAAGCGCGTCTCGACCGATTTGGCGATCTCCATCCGCGCGGCATCGGAAGCCTTGTCGCGCGCCAGTTGCATATCGCGCGATGTGGCGGTTCCGGTGCCAAAGAGGAACTGGGAGTCCTGTGGCGGACTCAGAAACCACTTGGGAGCGGCTTTGATGGTCTCGCTTGCCGCCGGGGGCGTGATGCCGGTCTTGGTTCCGCCGCAACCGACTAAAGCGAGCAGCGTCAGGGACGCCGCAACCGAGGTGAGTGTTGATGTGCGCATAGTGCTTAAGCGAAGGACAAGAAATGATAAACGATGAACGGATAACCGATAACTAATATAGCAAGCCCACCCTGCAGTTGCAAGGTGGGCTTGCTAAAGTCAACTCTTCCACACCCAACCGACTATAGTGAGTGCCGTCGGGTGTCGCACCCGAAGGTCTGTGTCAGGTGAAGACACCTGACACCACAACCCGGCAGGACGTGTATTCGTCACTCTACCTTCAAAGTAACCGGCATCAGCATCAGGATTTCGCCATCCTTCCAGCGTGAATCGTCAGCGACCCGGTCGGCTAACGTTACGAGCGGCTCGGGCAGCGCCGCGCGGATGCGCGTATCGACCCAATCCGAGGCGATGCTGAAGCCCATCTTTGGTCGCGGATAGATGGCGATTTCATAGTGATCGCCCGGTCGGATGCCGCCCAGTTTGGCTGCCAATTCGATAGCCATATCGAGCCCGCCGGTAAGATCGACAAGGCCGTTCGATTTGCCATCGGTGCCGCTCCAGATGCGCCCCTGCCCAATGGCGTTGACGGCGGAGGTATCCATTCCCCGGCCCTCGGCGACGTGATTCACGAAGAGTTGGTAGAATTGGTTGATGTGCACACGCAGTTTTTCCCACTCCTCGTCGGTAAAGGGCCGCGACGCCCAATACATATCGGCGAATTTGCCGCGCTTGATGGTCTCCTGGTTCAGCGCGATCTTGCGATAGAGCCCGTCCACCGCAAACTTGCCCGAGATGACACCGATCGAGCCGGTTATTGTGTTGGGCAGCGCGATGATGGTGTCGGCGTGGCAGGCGATGTAGTAGCCTCCCGACCCAGCGACGTCAGACATCGAGACGATGATCGGCTTCTTGTTATCGCCCTCGTGATAACGTTTCACTTCGCGCAGAATGACGTCCGACGCCAGCCCCGATCCGCCGGGCGAGTCGATCCGGAAGACGACCGCAGCGACGTCGTCATCCTCACGAGCGTTCTTCAGCGCTCTGGCAACGGTGGCGCTGCCCATCGACTCCCCTCCGAAGAGCCCGCCGGATGACGACTCGCCGGAGGTGATTCCGCCGACCCCATAGACAATTGCGACCTTCCTGCCCCGGGCGTCACCCCACTCGGCGGGATAGGCTTTTCGTAAAGCATATTTCTTCTCGCTGGTGAATTTCGGCTTACGGTCATCCACCTTGAGCAAATCTTCGATCTGATCTTCATAGACGAGGCTGTCCACGAGTCCGTTCTTCAACGCCTCGGCGGCGCTAAAGGGACCCTTGTCGATCAGTTCTCGCATGTCGTCCTCGCTCATGGCGCGTCCGGCGGCGGCGGCCTTGACATACTCTTCGAAGAGGTCGTCAAGGATAGCATTAGTCGCTTCGCGCTGCCCGTCGGACATGTCTTCGCGGGTGAACATCTCGGATGCCGACTTATACTTGCCGATATGCTCGAGTTGCGGTTCGATGCCGATCTTCGCCAGTGTGCCTTTGACAAAGATGCCCTGGGCGGCAATGCCGTCGATCATCAAGCCGCCGCCGGGAGCCAGATAGATTTTATCTGCCACCGATGCAAGGTAATAGGCGCCGTCGCTGCCGTCTTCGAGGTAAGCCACGACCTTCTTGCCGGAGGCTTTGAACTTTTCGAGCGAGTTGCGCATCTCCTGTAACTTTGCCCACCCGGCTTCAACGCTCCAGATCTTGAGGACGACGCCTTCGGTATCGGGGTCTTTTTCATAGCGGGAGAGACTCTTCTGAAAGCCGAAGATTGTCCGGTGGCGGCTCGCGAATAGGAAGCCGCCCGTCGGGTTCATTTCGACAACCGGACCGCGCAAGTTGACGACGACGTACCGGCGCTCTTTCTTACGCAGAACGGTCGGATGATGAAAGTGGCTGCTATAGATGTAACTAACCCCGGCTAGGCGCCCGTTTTGCGACTCCTGCTGATAGTTGCCGAGTCCGGCGTGTCCGAAACTGAGTTCCAGTCCGCCTGAAAGCCGCGCGTCGTGCGCTAAAAAACCTTTGCGTTCGGGCGAGAAATCGATCTTTACCGCAATTCCGGGGACGACCTTCCAGGCCGCGCCGAAAGTGAGGTCGAGGTTGTCAAGGTAGGCTTCCTTATCGATTCCGGCAGTCGGATTGGCATCGACCTTCTCGGCACGGGCATCGGCGAAGATCGTCAGTCGGTCGCCGGTTCCATACCTGGCCATCCCGGGCAGAGCCAGGGGCCGGAAGGAAATCCCGGCATCATAGACGACCGGCTGCTTTTGACCATTTAGGCGCGGTTCATTAACCCCCCGCGCTACAAAGCCGTAGGATAGATACCGGAGCGGCCGCCCGAGGTATCCGAGATCCCAGGTGTTCTGTCGGTCGATGCGGGTGGTCCAACTGTAGGCAAATCCAAAGTAATTACCGTCATCGCCCGTGCCCAGACCCCAGGTGTAGCGCCGTCGGTTGCCGTCAAGCCGGATGCCGTTCCAGTCGAGGGTGTCGGGAAGCACCTCCATCGCAAAGCCAAAGCCGGTTCCGCCTGTGACGTAACCCCAGTTGCCGTAGATTCCCCGCTCGCGGTAGGGAAGCAGGAAGTAATCGGTCCAACCATTCTGAACGCCGAGCCCGGCAGGATTGACGAGGATCGAGAGGGCGTCATCGGTCATTGCGACCGACTTTTGCGGCAATGCGAGCCAGCCCGGTTGAAGACCCTGCGTAAACCCCGGTGACGACACCAGGAATAGCAGCGCAGAAGTTGGCAGTATCCATTTGAGAGCGCGGAACATAAGGGAACTCCAGATAATAAGATGTGGCACTCGGCCTTGTTCAGACCGGCTTACGGCAGGTGGAAGTCGACTGCCCGCCTGCTTATCAAACATTATAGACAGGGCTAACGGGCGAATGGTTACACCAGTGGCGGGCAACTGCAATCCGATCGACAGATAGCGCCTGTCGTCGTCACTGGTCAGATTTGAATGCCGAGCCTTTCGAAGGGCAGGCTCGAGCGCTTTAGCACAGCCATATCGTCGAAGACCTCGCTCAGCCGGTCGCCTAGCGCGGCGCGGATGGCGTCGTCGGAGGCGGCTCGCTCGGCAAGGGTCGGGCCGCCCTCCCGGGCGGCGAGAGCATGCTTCTGAACGCGAGCGTAGATATCGTCATCGTCGATCCCAGTGATCCGGAGGGCGGTCATTAGCGCGCCCGAGCCCATCAGCCCCCGATCGCGCTCGACATCAGCGCCCATTTTCGCAGTATCGACCTTCCAGTTTTGCACCAGATAGACAGCTTTGTCGAGCATATACCAAAGGAGCGAGGTCGCATCGGGCAGGATCACGCGTTCGACTGAGGAATGGCTGATGTCCCGCTCGTGCCAAAGCGCGACGTCTTCAAGCGAAGCACCGGCATAACCCCGCAGGAGCCGCGAGAGTCCGCAAAGTTGTTCGGCGGTTACCGGGTTCTTCTTGTGCGGCATCGCCGACGACCCGCGCTGGCCTTCGGCGAAATGCTCCTGCAATTCCTCGACCTCGCTATGCGCCAGAAGCCTGAGGTTTAGCGCGAGC
This sequence comes from Calditrichota bacterium, assembly GCA_016867835.1. NCBI lineage: Bacteria > Pseudomonadati > Calditrichota > Calditrichota bacterium. The sequence goes on from VGIQ01000007.1 coordinate 19,649, forward strand.
CGTTCGACCAGCGTCCCGACGATAGCGATGCGGCAGACGACGACGGTGTGCCGGTCGCGTGGAATAACCTGCGTAGCAACCGGTTCGGGGCGAAGGCCGAGGCGGCTCAGGACGCGCCCCTCCTGCTCCGGTGTAATTGCCGGGAAGGTTCCCGCCGCACCCGAGAGTTTGCCGGTCGTGATCTCCTCGACTGCGGCTTCAAGACGCGAAACATCCCGGTCGCACTCGGCGACATAGCCGCAGAGGACCCAGCCGAAGGTGATCGGCTCAGCATGGACTCCATGCGTCCGCCCCGGCATCAAGGTCAGGCGGTGCTTGATCGCCTCCGCAACAAGGGCTTCGCGAAGCGCTTTCAACCGCTCGAGGATCAACCGGCCGGCTTCCACCAGAGCCATTGAGAGTGCGGTATCGACGACGTCGTAGGAGGTCAATCCGAGGTGGAAATAGCGTTTATCGGGGCCGAGCGAATCGCCGACAGACTGGGTGAAGGCGATCACGTCGTGGCGCGCGACGGCTTCATAGCGGGCAACAGCCTCGAGGTCGAAGCGGGCATTCAGGCGCATGCGGTCAGCCGCTTCCTTCGGAACGATGCCATCCTCGGCGAGGACGTCGGTTACGGCAAGTTCTACCGCGAGCCATCGCTGAAGGCGGGCTTCGTCGGACCAGAGCACGGCCATTTCTGGTGGTGTGTAGCGGGGGATCACTGAGTCCTTTATACGAGTGAGACGGAACAGAAGCCTTATCGGTGGTGCAGGATGCCATAATTTAGCAATTTCATCTTGGAGTGGCAAGATTGTGGACGATGCCTCACCGGTTAACTGAGTGTAGATCTTGACTCATGATGGAATGATGTGGCAGGTTTGTCAGTCCTTCAACCCTTAAGCCCTCCGTCTTGCGATGCCAATGAGCATTGTCCGTGCCGGGGCGGGAGCGTATATTATGCCTTCATCAATGGGAGCAAGACCAATCATCACGCCGTTGAAACTGGCACTTGCGCCGACTCCGGTGCACCGTCTAACTCGACTTTCGTCCTTATGGGGAGGGGATTTTTGGGTCAAGCGGGACGACCTGACCGGCACCGAACTCTCCGGCAGCAAAGTGCGCAAACTGGAATATCTGGTCGCCGATGCACTCGCCTCGAACGCCGACACCTTGATAACCTGTGGCGGCGTTCAGTCGAATCATAGTCGCGCAACGGCAGCCGTTGCGGCAAGATTAGGCCTTAGGTGCCGGCTGCTATTGCGCGGCACTGAACCTTCAGCGTGGGAAGGCAATTACCTCCTCGACCGCCTCTTCGGCGCTGAGACGGTCTTTCTCAGTGCTGCAGATTACTATGACAACCTTGACGCCCGACTTGAGGATCAAGCCGACGCCGTCCGCAAGGCTGGAGGCCGTCCCTACGCCATCACCGAGGGCGGATCCAATGCCCTGGGAGCGATGGGGATGGTGGCAGGACTGCGAGAACTGAAGACACAGTGCGATGCCGAAGGAATCCGCCCCGACCGGATCGTCGCTGCTGCCGGTTCAGGCGGCACTCACGCCGGGCTCTTCGTCGGAACTAAACTGACCAACTGGCCGGTCGAGATCGTCTCGGCGGCAGTCAGTTATGATCGCAACGAGACCATCCACCGGATAGCCGGCGTCGTTCGTGATATGCAGATCAGGTTCGACCTTGGGTTCGACTTCGACGAATCGGAGATCGTAGTGAACGACCGTTATCTCGGTCCCGGCTATGCGCTGTCGGATCCGGAGGAATGGGTGGTCATCAAGGAGGTAGCCCGGGCGGAAGGCATCGCCCTCGATCCGGTCTATACTGGGAAAGCGCTCTGGCTGATTCATGAAGAGACGACAGCCGGACGAATGCCGGGTACAACGCTCTACTGGCACACCGGCGGCGTCTTCGGGCTCTTCCCTTTCGCCAACGAACTGGTTGGAGCCTTCAAATGAACGGCGTCTCGAAACCGGTTACCATCCAGGATATCCTGAAGATGAAGGGCGTCACGAAAATCGCCGCGCTGACCGCCTACGATGCGACCTTCGCCCGGCTCTTCGACGAAGCCGGCCTCGATGTGATTCTGGTCGGCGACTCGCTCGGAATGGTGATTCAAGGACACGACACGACCCTGCCGGTGACGCTCGATGAGATGATCTATCACACCCGCATCTGTTCGCGCGGCGTCAAGCGGGCGCTGCTAATCAGCGATATGCCGTTCATGACATATCAGGCGTCCGTCGAACAGGCCCTGGTCAATTGTGCGCGATGTATCAAGGAAGGCGGAGCGCGGGCAGTCAAGTTAGAGGGTGGTGAAGAGATCGCACCGACCATTCACCGGCTCGTTGTCAGCGGCATACCGGTGATGGGGCATATCGGAATGCAGCCCCAGCGGGTGAATGAATATGGCGGCTATTCGCTCCAGGGCAGGAATCCGGATGAAGCCGAGCATATCATGCGCGACGCGCTCGCGGTTCAGGCTGCGGGGGCTTTCGCGATAGTGCTCGAGAAGATCCCGACTTCACTGGCAGGGCAAATCACCCGCGACCTGCGCATCCCGACCATTGGAATCGCGTCCGGACCGGAGTGTGACGGTCAGATTCTCGTCTCCTATGACATGCTCGGACTCGCCGACCAATTCAAATTTCGCTTCGTCCGGAGATACCTCGAAGGAGCCCAACTGATCCGCGATGCGGTGAAGGCATACGCCGGCGACATTCGGGCCGGCAAGTTTCCGAGTGCGGAAGAGTCGTTTGAGTAAGGTGCTTTGCGCCAATTTGCAAAGTCCAAACAATCATGACTGTTCCACCGATCGACCTACCTGCTCTTCGACAAGCAACTCCCGGAATCGGTCGGCTGATTCGTAGGGAAGGGTGAGTTTGACGAAGACACCAGACTCGCAGTAGGAGCAGTCGCCAAGACGTCCACCGACCTTGCCGGCGATGCGTTCGATCCGGCCGATATGATCGAAGTCGGCTTCGACGACAAGGGAAGTCACTCTTTCGACCGCTCGCTTTGGCAGCAACTCGATAGCCCCGGCGGTTGCAGCGCTGTAGGCTCGAATCAACCTGGCGGTCTCCAGTTTCGTCCCGCCGAACCAACGACTCACCACTACCAAGACCTGCCTCATTTTCGCCTTCTGCAGTTCATGCAGGATAGGCCGCCCCGCGGTGCCGGACGGCTCGCCCTCGTCGGAGCAGCGTTCGACCGGATCGGCACCATCGCCAACGAAATAAGCCCAGCAGTTATGTGTCGCGTCGTGATGGCGTCGGGAGCGGGCCGCAAGAGCGGTCTTTGCTTCGTCTTCGCTGCCTACTCCTATCGCCCAGGCGAGAAACTTCGACCCCCGCAACGACAGCCTGAATTCGCTTTCGCCGTCCGGAACGAGGATTCCTAATGTCTTGCTAACCGGAGGGATTATCTTGGAGGGCATTGGAAGGAAGGTTCAAGTGGGTAGAATAGACGTGTCCAAGATAGAGAATGTATCAGAGCAGGGGCGGCGGGTGCTGATCCTCTGCACCGGAAACAGTTGCCGCAGCCAGATCGCCGAAGGGCTGATCAATTATTATCGGTCGCCCGGTTGGCAGGCATTCTCGGCCGGGATCAAGCCGTCGCGGCTTAATCCTCGCGCGGTTGAAGCGATGCAGGAGATCGGCATCGACATCTCGGCGCAACGCTCCAAGTCGCTCTACGAGTTCACAGAGCAGCCGTTCGACCTCGTGATCACGGTCTGCGATGATGCAGCAGAGAACTGTCCGGTTTTCCCCGGAAACAGGGAACGTTTGCATATTTCGATCCCCGATCCGGCACCCTTCACCAGTCTTCCCCGCGCCCGGGCGATGCAACACTTTCGCCTCACGCGGGACATGATCAAGGAGAAGGTGTTTGAAGCCTTGGACCGCTATTCGGACTGATTCGAGTCGGGTCGGCCGAACTCCGTGCCGAGTCGTTCGGCAGCGAGGACAACCTGACCATCGGGATCGACGCGCTTCATTTGGCCGATAGCCTTTTCGATTTCGACTTCCTCGATCGCGCGTCCTCGCAAGGCTACCATATAGCCAAACTTCTCCTGGGCGATAAGTTCGACCGCAGCCACGCCGTAGCGAGTGCCGAGGATGCGGTCGAAGGCGTTTGGCGATCCGCCGCGCTGCAAGTGTCCCAACACGACGACCCGGGTTTCGATGCCGGTCTGCTCTTCTACCTGATGAGCGACGGAGTGGCCGATTCCGCCGAGCCGGACGTTCTGATAGCCGGCCTTGGCTTCGGCCTGGATAATCCGATCGCCTCCTAACTGGGTCGCGCCCTCGGCGGCGACGATTATGCTGAACCGTCGGCCGGTCAGCCGCCGCTGCTTTACTTTGTTGCAGACCCTGCGGATGTCGAAGGGGATTTCCGGAATCAGGATGACGTCGGCGGCGCCGGCGATGCCCGACTCGAGGGCGATCCAGCCGGCATCGCGGCCCATCACCTCGACCACCATTACCCGGTTGTGGGATTCGGCCGTCGTCTGCAGTCGGTCGAGCGCATCGGTGGCGGTATCGACAGCCGTAGAAAAGCCAAAGGTCACATCGGTCGCGGAGAGGTCGTTGTCGATGGTCTTAGGGACGCCGACGACGGGCACTCCGAGGCGGTGCAGTTCACTGGCGATGGCGAGGGTTCCATCGCCGCCGATGCAGACTACGGCGTCAAGGCCGAGCACCCGGATGTTCTCGACGACCAGCGGGCTCATGTCCTTGACCACCTGCTGCCCGTTTTCGACGACGACGTGCTTGAAGGGGTTGCCGCGGTTGGTGGTGCCGAGGATCGTCCCGCCGCGCGACAGGATGCCGTGAACGTCGTCGATCGACATATAGCGGAGGTTGCGGGCGTAGATCAGCCCGTCGAATCCGTCTTCGATGCCGACAACGTCCCACTGGTGGTGCAGTTTCGCCGTCCGGACGACAGCCCGGATGACGGCGTTGAGGCCGGGGCAGTCGCCCCCCCCGGTCGAGATACCGATCTTGCGGATCAAGTTTGCCTCCTGTTGTCGACGCTTGTTGCGCCGAAGGTCTATTCTCCCGAACCTGACGTAAGTTCAATGAAGGCGTCCTCCAGCCGGCCGGCTTCACGGCGGATTTCTGCTACCGGCCCGCAGGCGATCAGTTCGCCCCGATGGATGATCCCCACCCGGTCGCAAAGTTCCTCGGCATCGGCAAGCGTGTGGGTGGAGAGCATCACCGTGCCACCCGCTTCTACGAAATCTCTCAGGATGCGCTTGACCAATCGCATTCCGGCTGGATCGAGACCGACCATCGGCTCGTCGATCAGGATCACCTGTGGGCGATGCAGAAAGGCCGAAGCCATCACCAGCCGCTGCCGCATGCCGTGTGAGTAGCCGGCGCAACGGCGGTCCGCCCAATCCCGCACCTCGAACCGGTCGAGCAACTCGCGGACGACCTCCACGGTGGCATTGCCGTTCAACTTGTGCAGACCGGCGCAGTAGTGCAGAAACTCCCGACCGGTAAGGCTATCGTAAATATAGGAATTATCCGGAATGAATCCGATGCACTGCTTGGCAGGTATCGGGTCGGTTTGAATGTCATGGCTGCAGACGAGCACCCGTCCGGAGGTCGGTATCACCAGGCCGACAGCCAGTTTCATGGCGGTCGTCTTGCCGGCGCCATTGGGGCCGAGGCAGCCGAAGAGTTCGCCGCGCTGCACTTCAAGATTAAGCGCCTTTAGCGCTACAACCTCACCATAGGTCTTGGCGGCGTCGATATAGACCAGACCGGGTGATGCGGCAGTAGTGTCAGCGGGATGGTGGACTATGGTGCTTTCCATCTGCCCAATAATATACCGCACCTTAGGCTTTCAGTCAACCGGGTTCAAGGCTCCCAAAATTGGCAGCCAGCGACGAGCCATCGCCCACTGCCTTGACGACCGAAGAGGCAGGCATTATATTGCTTGGATATAGAGAATGGGGAATGGTGGGTGTAGCTCAGTCTGGTTAGAGCGCCAGGTTGTGGCCCTGGAGGCCGTGGGTTCAAGTCCCATCACTCACCCAAATGCCGAATTAAGAATGTAGAATGCTGAATGAAAAATGAACCAATCCCACTGTGAGTAGCACCCCATAGGAATTGTCGTTCATTCTGCACTATGATTCTACGTTCTAAATTAGATCTGGCCTCATCGTTCAGTGGTAGGACACGAGGTTTTCGACCTTGCGACGGGAGTTCGATTCTCCCTGGGGCCACTTTGGAAGGTTGATGACGAGGTAATGGTGTAGTGTAGTCTGGTAGAAACAGGAAGTGCCGGGAACGGAGGTCTATGGACGCCGGTCCCGGCAAGTTCTTTTGGGGAGTCCGCTAACTGGCAACGACCATTCGATCCCTGGTGTGGGAGCTGTCCCGCCCCCTAAGCCGCATCGTGTCATACCGCCTTCTTCTCTATTTGATCATACTTATGCGCGCTTGATTACTAGAGCACTTGAACACTTGATCACTTCTTATAAAAGATCGCCCCCCGGCCAAGAGGGAGTGAGACCGGGGGGCGTGGCACTACCAATCAGCGGTTGGTAGCCCGACAATCCATATTTCACAATCGAATGAAGTCATCCGTTTGGTGATAACCTTGATCCAGCGATAGGCGTTTGCTGTTTTCACCTCTGGGGTGGAAGCCAATGGTGTGGAAGCCAATTGTGCGGTCAGATGTCCTCATCTGACCGCTCCGCCGTCGGATGTCCCCATCCGACGGCACACTTACCGCCGGATTAGGGTGATAACTTCACTGAACTGACTCCATCAAATGATTCACCTTGCCGATCAACTCCTCTGGATCGCAAGGCAGTTCAATCTGATCAAGCCATTCTCCCGGAACCGACACTGGCGGGCTGTTGCGTCGTCCCAACAACAACACCGGAAGGCGCAGATTACTTTCGTGCATACGCTGCAAAGTCTGCAAGAGGGGGGTATCATGACCGGGCGACCCAAGCACAGCCAGATCGAATGGCGTCTCGGTGCCCTGGAACGTGGAGAGCAGATAGAGGAAACGCTCATCATCCTCGACCGCGGTTACCCCGTGGCCGGCGGTTGACATAAGGAACGTCAGAGCCGTGCGTGTGATTGGCTCTTCTGTGAGCAGGAGGACTCGCTTCATGATCCAACTTCTCAATGGTGGATTCGAATACGTGCATGCTGAACTTCCCTCAGGAATCCGCTTCCAACCTCCACTAATTCTTTAAGCAATCTCCCTGCCAAGTCAGTATAGTGTTAATATTATGATAATGCTAATGTTAATGTCACACTGGAAAGTCTAACCCTGCTCATATTATGGGCAACTGGAGATGATGCCGGAAGGGATCATCTTGATGTTTGATAATGATTATTAGGAAGTTACGATATTGACTTCAGCGCTTATTGTGCAAGTGATGTGGATCACAAAAAACGAACAATGTTTGGAGATGAAAGGCGGAAGGAACCCAAGGCTATTGCCCCTGTTCCTTCCGCCTTTCGCATTCTTCCAACTATCTATGTCGCTTAGAAGAAGGCGGCCTCGCGATATTCGCCAAAGGCTTCGCGGAGCACTCCGATCATTTCGCCGAGGGTGCAGTAGTCATGGGCGCACTCAATCAAGACCGGCATGGTATTCTCGTTCGAGCGTGCCGCATCAGCAAGCCGCCCCAGCGACCGGCGGACGGCAGAGTCGTCGCGACGCTGCCGAACCTCTTGCAAACGTTCGAGTTGATGCCGTTGATCCTCTTGGGTGATCTTGAGAATCGGAATGTCGATCACCTCATCGGATTCAGTATAACCGTTGACGCCGACCATCACGCGCTTGCCCGATTCGAGTTCCATCTGGTGGCGGTATGCCGCCCGGGCGATCTCGCGCTGGAAGAAACCGGCTTCGATCCCGGCAATGACCCCACCGATCTCGTCGATCTTCTCAAAGTAAGCCTCCGCTTCTGCCTCCATCCGGTCGGTCATCGCTTCGATGAAATATGAGCCGCCGAGCGGGTCGATGGTGTTGGCAACGCCGGTCTCGCAGGCGATCACCTGCTGGGTCCGGAGGGCGATCTTGGCAGCTCTGTCGGAAGGCAGGGCGAGGGTCTCGTCCATGGAGTTGGTGTGGAGCGATTGCGTCCCGCCGAGGACTCCGGCAAGGGCTTCGATCGCGGTGCGGACGATGTTGTTCTCGGGCTGCTGAGCGGTGAGGCTGCAGCCGGCGGTTTGGGTGTGAAAGCGGAGCATCCAACTGCGCGGCGACTGAGCCTTATACCTGTCGTGCATCTTGTGCGCCCAGATGCGTCGCGCCGCGCGGTATTTGGCGATTTCCTCGAAGAAGTCGATATGGGCGTTGAAAAAGAAACTGAGCCGGGGAGCAAACTCATCGACAGCAAGACCGCGTTCGAGGGCCGCCTCGACATAAGCCATCCCGTCGGCGAGGGTGAAGGCGAGTTCCTGGGCGGCGGTCGAGCCGGCTTCGCGAATATGATAGCCGGAGATGGAAATGGTGTTCCATTCAGGCATTTCACGAGTGCCAAACTCAATGGTGTCGGTCACCAGACGCATCGATTCGCGCGGCGGGAAGATGTATTCCTTTTGCGCGATGTATTCCTTCAGAATGTCGTTCTGGATGGTGCCGCGGAGTTTTCGCCTCGTGGCGCCCTGCTTTTCGGCGGCGGCGATGAACATCGCCCAGATGATCGAGGCGGGGCTGTTGATGGTCATCGAGGTCGAGACTTTTTCGAGCGGGATACCGTCGAAGAGGACTTCCATATCGCGCAGCGATGAGACAGCGACACCGCACTTGCCAACTTCGCCTTCCGACCAGGGATCGTCGGAGTCGCGGCCCATCAGGGTTGGCAGGTCGAAGGCGACCGAGAGACCGGTTCCCCCCTCTGCGAGGAGATACTTGTAGCGGCGGTTGGTCGCTTCGGGCGTGGCGAACCCGCTGAACATCCGCATCGTCCAGAGTTTACCGCGGTAGTGGGTGGGATGGACGCCGCGGGTGTAGGGAAACTGGCCGGGATAGCCGAGTTTCGTCTCCGGCGACCAGCCCGGGAGGTCGTCCCAACCGACCAGCGGCGGGACCTCGGCCGACGAAACGGTAGTGAAGAGCGTATCGTCGCGCTTAACGCCGGCATCGAATGCGGCTTGCCAGCGGGCACGGGGGGTGGATGTATCGGACATGGGATGCTGATGATAATGCTGATGATGATCCAAGAGCGACTTTACTGTTCGCCTATGCTCGCTGAAGCGGATTGCAGCTATCTCCGGCAAATCAAGACGAACCTTAATTACCCTTAAGATAATATTCAGGGTGTTCGTATCCAAACCGACCGGGTTTGCCTACCGCAGCACGACCGCCTTGGTGCGCAGGATCTGTCCACCGGTGCGCACCTCCACCAGATAAATCCCCGGCACGCCCCAGACGTGCCGGTATAAAGCCGTAGGGGCAAGAAGCGTTGCATATTGCAATATACGACCCAGTTGGGCGTCGTCATAGGGTAGTTGGAGGGCTATATGGCAAGAGTGTGGCACGTGGACGGGAAGGGAAGATTCCGGAGGAAGTCCCAAGCTTTTTTGGTTGGTGGCAACAATGCAACGTCAAAGGCTTGATTTTTGCGATAGATCACTGTATGATTGCACTGTCTTACGCAAGCGCCGCCCGACATTCTGGCGGACGCATCTCACCTAAGATCCTGGCGCGGGTAGCCTGCACCCTCCTACGGGTGTAGGCCTCTGGTGCTAATGGTGTGATATGCGTCTGCTTGCGTAAGACACAAGGACAGGCTATCGGCGCCCTTGCGCCGGAGGCCTCTTTCTCAGTGTCTCACCTGCAAGGAGGTCGTATGCGAAGGCTTCTTCCGTTTGTAGCCCTCCCGATGGCGCTTCTCTTTGGCTGTGCCACCATCCTCACCGGAACCAGCCAAAATGTCAACATCTCCAGTGCGCCCGCCAAAGCGAGAGTCACAATCGACACGCGGTATATGGGCGAAACTCCGGTTGTGGCGGAACTCAAGAAAGGCGAGAATCACACGATTCTTGTTGAGATGGAAGGATATGAAACTGCAGCAATTGCGGTTTCAAAATCTGTGAATGGCTGGTGGATTGTCGGAGATGTCGTGCTTATGTCCTACCTCTTCTGGCTTGGGCTGGGCATCGACTTCGCGACCGGCGCAATCTACAAACTTACGCCGGACAATATCGACGTGAACCTCCGAAAAACTATCGGCGCAAGCATGGAAGGAGGTTCTTTAACCATCTGTGTCATCATGAACCCGGATCCGTCTTGGGTCTCAATCGGACAACTGAAACCACTTAAGCACTGAAGTATCTCAGCCGCACCGCCCTCTCCGCTCGTCCGGAGGGGGCGGCTGCGCAAGTAGTACTACCGAATTGACCGGTCGGGATACCGAACCTGTCAATTAAGGCGGACAAGATTGGTTTGACCCCCCCTTTCGAGCCACCGATAGGAATCGAACCTACGACCTGATCATTACGAATGACCTGCTCTACCGACTGAGCTACGGTGGCTGAACAAAGTGAGCAAGTGAGAAAGTAAGCAAGTGAGCAAGTCCAATCAAGCCCGGTGCGGGCCGAGAGGGCTTTCCCCTGCACTTTCGCACTCGCCTACTCACTCACTCGCTTACTCGCCCACTCGCTTACCTCAATCTACGCCACAATGGAATAACCTCCATCGACCACAATCGACTGTCCCTGAATCATCCGTGCCCGGTCGCTGCAGAGGAGGATCACCACATCGGCCACGTCATCGGGTGTCAGAAGCCGTCGCGCCGGGACCCTAAGGCGGGTGTTTTCGAGAATCTCCTCGCGGTTGGGGAAGTGCTTTAAGGCCTCGGTATCGACGGCTCCAGCCTGAACGGTGTTGACATTGATGCCGCAAGGCGCCATTTCGACTGCCAGATGCCGCACCAGCGATTCGAGAGCGGCTTTGGAAGCGCCTACCGCGGCGTAGTTCTCAATCGCCCGCACCGCGCCGAGGCTCGAGACCGCTATGATATGCCCTCCCGTTTTCATTAGTCGTGCGGCCCCTTGAGCCAACGGCAGCAGGGCTCGCGCATTGATGTTCATCGCCCAATCGAAGTGTCGCGTGGTCAACTGATACGATGGCTTGAGAACCCCCGAAGCGGCATTGGATACAAGGATGTCGAGCCGGCCATATTCCTGTTCGATCTGATCGAAGAGCACTTCGATTTCGGCATCCTCGGCAACATTCGCTTTCACCACCAGGCAGCGGACGCCCCGCGACCGAATCGACTTGGCCGTCGCTTCAGCCTCGGATTTTTTGCGCAGGTAGTTGATCACGAGATGGACGCCGCAGTCGGCCAGGGCCAGCGAGATTGCCTTGCCGATGCCGCGCGACGACCCGGTTACAAGTGCTACCCGGTTATGGAGTTCATGCATCTAATCCGCCCAGTTGATGGAGGTAGTGATTTCACGTTCGGCGAGTTGGAGACCTGCCGACCTATGAGTTACGCTTGTGTCGGGCAGTCGCGGCAGGCGTCCGGAAAAGTAATCCTCAATCGAGAGAATTTGCAGGACCGGATAGTCCGCCGCGCCGCCAGGGAGTTTCCACTTGCCCAAGGCGGCGGATTCGGTGAGCATGCCCTTGGTCGGTTCTTCGAGCACAATCATCAAGCCCAGCGGTGCGCCGTCGCGATCCATCACCGCCTTCAATGCCCGGACATCCTTCGGTTGGTAACCGCCGCCCTTCACTTCGATAATGATCTTGTGATACTTGTGATCGAAATCCCGAAAAAAGAGCACTCCATCCACACCGCGGTCTCCTCCGCCGCGGCTGGCTCGCGACTGTCCGCCGACCAGCGAAACCGCCCACTTTTGAAACTCTATCGGGGACTGCTGAAAGAGAATCCGCGCATCGGCAATCGAACGCGGTATGCCGAATTCGCGATACTTCGCCTGCGGGAACTCCCCGGCCAGTCGTTCCTTGATCTTGCCGACAGCGAGGTATGTAATATCGATACCGATCCATCGGCGGCCCAATTTCTCGGCCGCAACAACTGCCGTTCCGCAGCCGCAGAACGGATCCAACACCATATCGCCCGAGTTGGACGAGGCCTTGATTATGCGCTCAAGAAGTGCAAGCGGCTTCTGCGTAGGGTAGCCGAGACGCTCCTTGGCTTGGGAATTGAGATAGTCAATGATCCAAACGTCCGGAGCGATAGTCATCTCGGTCTTCGGTTCGACAATTCGGGCGAATTCGTTCAATTTTAGCCGACCGTCATTGACTGCTGCATCGACTTTATCTTGATCATAGATAATAAGTTGCGGTTTGCGCACCCCGTCGATAGGGACCGTGTTCCGATCCCATCCCCGCTTGTGCTTGCGCAATTGACCTTCGGTAGGTAAAACCTCAATCTGGTTGATGCTGTGATCATCAGAGTGAGAATAGAAGAGCAGCACGTCGTGCATTCTTTGAAAGCGTTTTGAAGATGCCGTCCATCGCCTGTAGTGCCAGATTATCTCATTGCGAAACGACCGCTTCCCGAACACATGGTCGAGCACAATCTTCAAGTAATGGCTTGCGGTCGGGTCGCAGTGCAGATAGAGCGCGCCGGTCGGCTTCAGGACGCGGTGCATTTCGACCAGCCGGATTGCCATCATCGCGAGGTAAGCCATCAGGTCGGTCTCGTCGAGGAATGACTTGAAAGCGCGCATCGTCTCCTTTAGCGACGCCGGAGCCGCCGGACTCCGCATCAGGTCGTCGTAGGCGTCCTGGGCGGTTTCACCCCAACTCCAGGTGTCGTTGAAGGCCTCGATCTGCGACGCCGGTTCGCGGCCCGTCTTGTCGTGAAAGATGACATTATAGACGCGCTTCGAGTTGAACGGAGGATCGAGGTAGATCAGATCGACCGATTCGTCGGCGATGCACCTTCGAAGGATGTCGAGATTGTCCCCGTAGTAGAGTTCGTTGTCGGGCAGTCTATCCTCCTTATCCATTGATAGGATCCCGCACCCGGACATTTATGGTGTCGCTGAAGGAGTCGCGATTCTGCGCGTCCCGGAGGGCGCCCTTGATGACGCAATTGCCCTCCTTGCGCCCGATGAAGATCACCTGCGTCGCAAAGCCGGTCGCCGAGTCGGGCTCGGTTACCGCGGTCGATGTAACCTGCCCGACCGAATCGGGCGTTACCGAGAACCAGACGCGCACCCCGCGCTGGATCTCTCCGACCCCGTCGCGCACTTCACCCCGCAGCGGGATGTTGGTGTTGATGTCGACCTCGGGAGGAAAACCGTGAAGGGCGATATCGATGCCGTAGAGCGGACCGGTCGGCGGCGGTCTGCGCGTATTGCACTCTGAACCGCTCAGGACAGCAAGTCCAATACCCGCCACGATAGTCATTATGAGAACTCGACGAACCATTGTGAGTTGTTCTTATGATGCTGTTAACGACACGCTTCCATCGCCGCTGACAATTGCACAATGTCGCGGCTGGAGAGTATCTGGCGATCGGACTTACCCAAAGCTGCCGCGATCATTGCCCGGCCGATCTGAGAGGTTGTGCATACCCATCGGGGCATAAGCAGGCGAAGAAGCGGATAGAACAGATCGCTAAATTGATAAATGAAATAGGATGGACGAACGCCTTTTTCGGGGTGTATGTAGCCGGGCCGAAAGATGTGAAGCCGCTCGAAAGGCAGGGTGCTCATCAATTGTTCAGCCTCGCCTTTCACCCGCACCCACATCAGGCGACTCGGCCGGGTCGGATCGACCCCTTCACCGGAAAGGAAGCACATCGCCAGACCGGGCGAACGTCTCACGAGGATTGCTCCCAGTGCGGCGGCATACTCGACCGTGATCCGTCGGTAGTTGGCTTCCCTCATCATACCCACCTTGACGCCGAGGCAGTAGAAGCAGGCATCGAGGCCGGTCAGTTCACGCTCCAGCGGTGAAAAGTCGAGAAAGTCCCGGTGCAGGATTTCGGTGATCTTCGGATGCTGCTTCCCGCACGACCGCCGTCCGACGATAAGGACGCTTTCGACGAAATCGCTCTCGAGGCATTCGATCAGAACCCCGCTGCCGATCATGCCGGTTGCGCCGGTAATGAGGACTCTCATCGGGGATCATGATCGAGGGCGGGCAACTCCGGTCCTATATCGCTTCGCCAACTGCGACGACATGCCCGTCGGGATCGAGCAGATAACCGGCTCTATGCCCCCAATCGCGTTCTTCGACGGGGAGCACCGCCCGGGCGCCAGCTTCCCGAGCGCGCGTGAAATATGCTGCCGCATCCGATACAGTCAAATAGAGTTCACAGCGCGGCGTCTGAGTCTCCCAATCTTCACCCGGCAGAGCATCACCAAGCAGTCTTCGTATGCCTCGAATTGGCATCAAGCCGAGCACGGCGCCGCCCGGCAGGGTGAATTCGGTCATACCGGGAACATCCAACGTCGGTGCAGAATCAAGAAAACGGGCATAGAAATCCGCACTCGCCTTCTGATCGGCTACATAGATGATGAAGTTCACACCCATCACCACCGGGGGGAGCGACAAAAGCCCTATCTCCGTGCCAGACGCGGGTCCATGGCATCGCGAAGGCCCTCACCGACTAAATTTAGCGCGGTCACGGTGATGAATATGGCTCCACCGGGAAAGAGCGTCATCCACCACCCGGCGGGTAACGTCTCGCGAGCCTTGGCGAGGATGGCTCCCCAGGATGCGACATTGGGAGGAACTCCAAATCCGAGAAACGAAAGACTCGATTCGACGAGGATGGCAACTGCAACACCGAAGGTTGCCGAGACGAAGACCGGCGCCAAAGCATTTGGCAGAACATGCCGGAAGATGATCCGGGTCGTGCGGAAGCCCAGCGCCCGCGCAGCAGTTACATAATCTATGGCAGCAAGCCGCAGGAACTCGCCGCGCACCAGGCGCGCTACGCCGGCCCAGCCGGTGATGCCGATGACGATCATGATGTTATAGATCGACTGAGGCAGGTATGCCACGATGGCAATGATTAGAAAGAAGACCGGAAAGCAGATCATCAACTCAATCAGCCGCGAAACCATAAGATCGACGCCACCGCGGAAATAACCGGCAAGTGCGCCGAGGATAACGCCAATGGTGATATAGATCGATACCGCCACCAGCCCGATCGAGAGCGATATGCGCGTCCCGTGGATGAGCCGGCTGGCGATGTCGCGTCCGGTATCGTCAGTGCCGAGCAGATGCGCTCCCGACGGAGGGGTAATGACGTAATTCAGGTCGAAGTCATTGGGGGAAAATGGGATCGGCGGGAAGAGCACCCATCCGACGCGACGCTCCCCGGGGGGCAACAGCCGGTCGAAGGCGACGAGATGCTTGAATTTCCGATTGCGAAACTCGGCCGGCCAGGATGCCAGCCCCAGATCGACAAAGTAGCCCTTGGCGGCCGGCAAGGTGATCCGTCCGTCGTAAACCATAGCCAGCGGCCGGTCGCCGGCAATGAAGTCTGCCAAAATCGCCGTAACCGCCAGTAGCGCCACCACCGCCAGGCCGACCATCGCCAGTCGGTTGCGACGGAATTGCCGGGCGACGAGCGCGAAGTAGGAAGCACGCCTGTGACGGCGACCGGGGCTTGATGCTGCCGGGGCGGGTGCAGGTGCGAGTGAGGTCATAGCAAGTCAAGATAATCATCAAGTCCTCGCCTTGCAAGCGGGCGGATCCCAATTCAGACGCATCGATCCTGCCGAATTCTACAAATAGCAAAGGCTGGTGTTGACCGCCAGCCCTTGTGCATACCAAGAACCCCTATCTGCGAGAGGTCTCCTTTTACCCCGGTCGGACCGGAACAAACGTTCGACGCCCCTCGCGCAGGACCCAGAACGGAATCGCCTTCTTACGCTCCTTCAGTTTCTCGACTGCAGCCTTGTAGTCCTCGAGCGAGGCGATCTCCATTCCACCTACTTCGACAATGACATCGCCGGGCGCGATCAAGCCGTCGGCGGGCGAATCTTCCAGGACTCCGGTAACGCGGACTCCTTTGGTCTGGTCCGGTTCCCAGGATTCATCGTCGCCGTCAGACTTGAGTGGCGCAACCTCGATGCCGAGCCAGTACCGGTCGCCGCGCAAGGCAGGGGGCGTTGCTGCGGCAATGTAGTCCCTCCGGTCGGCAAGTTTAATGCTCAGACTCTTTTCCCGGCCGCCTCGCAGGACGATGATGTCGAGGTTGTCGCCCGGAGGGTGATCGGCGATGCGGAATCGGAAGTCGGTTACATCCTCCACCGGCCGGCCGTCGAGCGCGATGATGATATCCCCGCCCTTCAGGCCGCCCTTGTCGGCAGGCGTCCCGACCTGAACGTCATCTACCATCACCCCTTTCACTTTCGCATCGACACCGAGCGCTTCCCGTTTCAGATCGTCCAGTTCGTTCGGCACTACGCCGAGATAACCGCGCTTTACTTCACCCGAAGCGATCAACTGGTTCATCACCTTACGGGCGAGGTTGATCGGAATCGCGAAGCCGATGCCCTGTCCTTGTGCATTGATAGCGGTATTGATGCCGACCACTCGTCCCTGAATATCGACCAGCGGTCCGCCCGAGTTGCCAAAGTTGATCGAGGCGTCGGTCTGGATAAAGTCCTGATACGACGGCCCGCCTTCGCCGCTGATGTTTAGCCCCGAGCGGCCTCGCGCCGAAATGACGCCGACCGTCACCGTCCAGTCGAGTCCGAAGGGGTTGCCCACCGCGATAGCCCAGTCGCCGATCCGGATGTCGTCGCTGTTGCCAAGATTGGCTACCATTTCGGATGGAATCGAGCCCTCGACCTTTATCAGCGCAACGTCGGTTTCGCGGTCGTTGCCGATCACCTTGGCCGGCATCGAGGTCTTATCGGAAAACTTCACTGTGATCGATGTCGCGTCGGAGATGACGTGGTTGTTGGTGAGGATGTAGCCTTCCGCGGAGACGATGATGCCCGAGCCGCCGCTCGTAACCTGAGGCACCCGTCCACGCGAACGTCCGCGCGGCGGTTGATTGAAGAATGGCCCCCAGTCGAACATGTCGAACGGCACGGCGGGATGTCCCGCAAGGGTCTTCTCGGCGGTGATGTTGACGACCGTCGGCTTGACGATCTCCGCAACCCGGACGAAGGGGCTTTCACCGTTTGCATTGACCAGCGGCGCAAGGCTGCTGCCGGACGCTGCTGGAAGCGCCGTCGGAGTCGTCGGTCCGGCGGTCAACCGGGTCGGTGTCTCCCACCCGGTAGCAAGCATGAATCCCGCGCCGAAGCAGACTGCAGCGAAGAGAAGTGTATAGAGTAACCGGCGAGGACCGGATTGACGGTAGATCATAGTCGTTCAAACTCGTGATTGAAGCGTGATGCGCAGTCACTTCAAATGGAAAAGTGCGCCTGCCTATACTTGGACGCTATAGAACTTGGTCGGTTCCCGCATCAAAGGGGGCAGTCGTCAACGCTCGCATCGAACGGGTTGTCTGTCGCCATCACATCCGGTGACTACCCTTGAGGCGTCTTGGACGTGCCGCCCTTGGCACCGCCCGGCTTGGGAGAGCTCTTCGGTTTGGCGGAGGATTTGACAGCCTTTTTCTTGACGGCAGCGCGGGGTGAGGCTTTGGCCGGTGCCTTGTCGCTGATGCGGGCGATAGCGGCGCGCTTGCTCTCGATCCCTTTCTCAAGTCCGGCGATGTCGCGCATCGCCTTCTGGATCGCTTTGTCGGAAAGGGGATTGCCTGGCGATGCCGAGTTTGCCATCGCAATGACCCGATCCCCGATCTCTTGCTTCAGGCGGTCGATCTGCCGCTTGAGCGACAGGATATCGAACTTCAACTTCCCAATCTTGGCCTGCTCTTCGATGAAGTCCGCGGCAACTGCACCCAGTTCCGTCGCCCGGGCGCCCAACTTCTTCAGGCCTTCGGAAACCGCTGCTTTGAGATCTTTCTTCGGCATAATTCCTCCTTTATAGTGGGAGCCAGTGCGCTCCTCTGCACAATATAACCTCACGCCTGCGTCAACGCAACCGACCTGCACCGGACGGACTTGGCAAATGAAGCCCAATAGCGTATATTGCGTTGCGGCAGGAACAGAACCATTAACCTGCATACATAGACGATCAGCCGTCTTTAACCTGCAACCGACTGAGCCGACAGGAGACGATTGAAAAGCGAGCGCGAACGTCCATCGGAAAATTCCGGAATGACCACCAAATCCTTCCCTCCCCCGCGTGAGCCTTTATCAATAGGCGCGATCTGGGATCGCTGCCGTCGCGACCTGCCGGCGATAGGGGGGGTCTATCTCCTGTTAGCGCTCTTCTTCGCTCCGGTTATATTCGAAGGCAAGGGTCTCTCTCCGGCGGCAGATATGGTCGCATCGGCGGGGATGTATCGGATGGGGGAGGAGGCGATTGCCGGCGGACGCTTCCCACTCTGGAATCCGACCCTCTTCTGCGGTTTGCCGATGTTCGCGAGTCTCCAATATGCACTCTTCGTCTATCCGCCGGAATACGTGATACGCGCACTCTCGTTCGTCTTCGGCAGCAGCGACTATCGCATCTGGCTCTTTCATTATCTGATAGCGGCGACTCTGGCATATCTTCTGGCGCGCCATTTCGGAGCCGGACGGGCTGCTGCCTGGCTCGCCGGTGCGGCGTTCGGATACTCGCCGCAACTTATCGTCCTGGCGGATGTCGGACATGGCTCGAAACTGATGGCTATGACCTGGCTTCCGCTTATCTACCTGCTGATGGACCGGCTGCGGCTTAGACCTACTCCCGGGCGCGCAGCAGCGCTCGGACTCGCTTTCGCGGTGCAGGTGCTGGCGCTTCATCCGCAAGTCGCCGCTTATGGCGCACTCCTGATGGGGGTCTATATCCTCTATCACCTGGCTGCCGGTTTTATCGGCAAAGAAAGGACGCCGCTTCCGGTGAAGCTTCTGGGCTGGTGGTCGGGAGCGATGGTAATAGCCTTGGGCGTATCTGCGATTCTTTGGGTTTCGGTGCTCGATTATGCGCGCTTTTCGATGCGCGGAGCCGCCGCTGCGGCGACCGGCGCAACCGGCGGCGGCGTATCATGGGATTATGCAACCGGTTGGTCTTTTCACCCCATCGAATCGATCACCTACTTCTTCCCCGGCTTCTTCGGCTTCGGCAACGAGACCTATTGGGGCACGGTCGGCACCCCCGACGGGACGCCTTTCACCCACAACCCGATGTATTTCGGGGTAACAGTGCTCTTTCTTGCAGTGATAGGAATGATCCTAAGGCCAAAGCGGATATGGGGACCGCTCCTGACCCTGGCGCTGGTGGCCTGGGTTCTCTCCTTCGGACGGTATCTGCCGGTCCTCTACGGGCCATTCTACCACCTCCTGCCGCTCTTCAACAAGTTCCGTGCGCCGGTTATGGGCCAGGTGCTGCTTTTGCTGCCCATGACGGCGTTAGCCGGAATCGGTCTTCAGGCCCTTCTGGAGCAATTGAAAGGCGACTCCGGGAGATTCAAGTCACCCGGCTCGACGACCGTCCGACCCTTGCTGCCGAAGATACTGACGATTCTGGCGGTCATCGCGGGCGCGAAGATTTTCCTCATGCTGCTGAGTGACGGCCTTTTTCGGTCGATTTACACCGGTCTGGCCCGGATCATCCAACCAAAGGCTAATCCTCAGGTCCTTGCTGCAGCGCTTGAGGTTGCCCGATCGGACGCGCTGGTGCAACTCCTATTGATAGGACTGCTCTGCCTGTTGACCGCGCTCGCCTGGCGCCGTAAAGTGGCTGCGCTGCCCTTCACAATTGCGATCTGCGCCCTGTTCCTGCTTGACCTCTACCTCGTCGATCGCAAACTTGTAACGTTTACGCCGCGGGGCACAAAGAGCGACATTTTTAGAGCCGAGGGCGTTGCCAGCCACCTCCTGAAACAGCCCGGCTACTTCCGGCTTCATCCGCTCGATACCCGCTACCGTGCGGCGAATTGGTGGAGTTACCACGGTATCGCCACGACGAATGGCTATTTTGGCGCGAAGATGGCGAACTATCAAGCCTTTATGAACGAGTTCGGCATCGACGCGACGCCGCCTCACAACTGGCTTACCCTGCACCGCCGGCCGCAGGTGCTCGATGCGCTTAATGTCCGCTATATTATCAGTTCCTATCCGCTGGAGCAGATATTCGAGGAACTGAAACGGCAGGGGCAGGGCGATCCGGTCCGTCCGGCATCAGCCTATTTGCTTGAAGTTGTCGGGCGGGATGTCCGGCCGGGCGCCGGTCCGTTCGTCTATCGCAACCCGGGCGAATTGCCTCGGGCGCGTCTAACCGGCGAGTTTCAGGTTATCCCCGACTTGACGGCGACCTATGCTGCGATGCAGGGGCGAACGTGGGATCCGCGAGCCTTGACGTTGGTCGACCGCAAGCCCGTTCCCGAGCCTATCCCCGGTGCCCCGGGCCGGGCCGAAATCGTCTCCTTTACCAATGAGCGAATCGAGATTTCGACCGCAGCGGACGACCCGCGACTCCTGGTGCTTGCCGAGACCTATTACCCGTCGGGTTGGACGGCAACGATAAATGGAAAAGACGCAGAGATTTTGCGTGCCGATGGGGTCTTGCGCGCGGTTGCCTTGCCGGCCGGCGAGCACAAGGTGGTCTTTACCTTCCGGCCGCGCCTTTTCTATGCCGGGTTGACGGTATCGCTGATAACACTGTTCGCCATTGCCGGGCTCGGAATTGGCGTTATCGTTCGCCGGCGTCGGAGTTAGTTCAAGACTTGGCGATGAGCGGAATCCCGCTCGTCAAGTCACCTTTATACTACTTAATGCAGTTAGTTCTTGTCTTCTCCCCCCTGCTTTGCGGGGGGGGTATAAAAGGGGGGGCAATATGGAGTTGCACTTCTACCCTCCTGTAGTCCCCCCGCAGAGCGGGGGGACGGGACAAGATGATATGCACCCAATTATAACGGATGCCGAATGTTCAAACGGATCGTCTGTCCGGTCGGACTCGCACCGGACACTTACTACGCGGTGCCAACCGCGGCACAACTTGCCGACCTCTATGGAGCCGAACTGATCCTGCTCCATCTTGACGACCGGTTTCTGTCGGAGACGGAAATGGTGATGCTGCGAACCAGCGTTGCCGATAAACAGGAGGAATTTCGCCTCCGGGCGGTCGAGGAGAAGGCCAGCATTGAGGCTATTGCAAATGGAATGGACCTAAAGACTGCGGTTACCAGGGTGGTGCTAAGAGAAGGCTTCCGGGAGCGCGACATTCCCCGCGAAGCCGAAGACCTCGGCGCGGATCTCATCGTCGTCCATTCATCCGGCCGTAACACCATGGTGGAGCACGTCGTAGGTTCGACGTCGGAGTCGATCCTGAAGCATGCTCGGATTTCGGTGTTGGTGTTGTTCAGGAAGTAGTTGCAATTAATGGAGGGTGGACATTCCTGTCCGCACTAACTTGAACCACTTTCAGAAGGACAGACAGGAATGTCCGCCATGCAAGGCAACTGTTTGTTGCGCTGATATATTAGCAAATATCCCCATTCACAAGACATCAATATGAATAGCGGAACTCCCCTAACCTGGACGTCCGTGGCAACCCGATTCGGGACGTTCTTTGTTGTCGCGACGGACAAGGTTGTCGTCGAGATCATTCTACCGGGAAGTTCGGTACGCCCGTCGTCAGCGGCGGTTATGGTCGAATCTCCATCCGTCGGTCACCCGCTTGCCGAGGGTGTCGCTCTCATTCGGAAATGGGAAGATGGTGAAGACGTCCGTATCACGGCTCGCTTCAAGCCGCAGGGAACGCCGTTTCAGCAAGAAGTCTGGAAGGCGCTTGCCAAAGTGCCGCGCGGCACGGTCGTCACCTATGGCGAACTGGCGCAAATGATAGGGCGTCCCGGCGCAGCCCGGGCAGTCGGGCGCGCCATGGCGACCAACCCGATACCACTCCTAATCCCCTGCCACCGGGTGATCGCCGCCGGAGGACGAGTGGGAGGCTACGGCGGCTCCGAGGGTCTCAAGCGCAAACTGCTCTCCGCTGAGGGAGTCGAGGTCCGGTGACCCGCTCCCGCGTCGCGGTCATTCGGACGCAGCCCGACCGGGTGCTCGACGACGTTACGCGGGTGATGGAATTGGGTGGCCTTCGGGAGGCGTTCGACCCCGCTGCCCGAACGCTCATCAAAGACAACATCTCGTGGCACTATTTCTTTCCCGCGGCTAACACCACCCCCTGGCAGTTGGAAGGAGCGATCCGGACGTTAAAGGGAGCCGGCTATGACAATCTGGCAGCCGTTCACAACCGGACTGTCGTTACCCATTCAGGTAAGGGCGAACGACTCAACCGCCTCGACCCGGTCTTCGAGCACTTCAACATCCCGCGCCTTCACAACTTCGATCCGGTTCAGGTTACCTGGGAGGTCTATAAGCCGCGCGCGCGAACTCCGGCTCTAAGTCATGTCTATCCCGACGGCATCCGCATCCCGAGCCTCTTCAAGGGGACGAATATCCTGCATCTCCCGACTGTCAAGTGCCACATCTACACCACGACCACCGGCGCGATGAAGAACGCCTTCGGCGGATTGCTCAACACCCGACGTCACTATACCCACAGTTACATCCACCGGACGCTGGTCGATCTGCTCGCAATCCAGAAGGAGATCCACACCGGCCTCTTTGCGCTGATGGACGGGACTCACGCCGGCGACGGCCCGGGGCCGCGAACGATGCGGCCGGTAGAGAAGAACATCATCCTTGCATCGGCCGATCAGGTCGCCATCGATGCGGTTTCCGCGAAGTTGATGGGATTCGATCCGCTGGAGATTGATTATATTAAAATGGCGCAGGAGGAGGGACTCGGCACCGGCAACCCCCGCGATATCGAACTGGTCGGCGACGATGTATCGAGCGAAAACTGGCACTTTAGGGTCGGCGACAACGCCGCCAGCCGGGTGGGGGATCTGCTCTGGTTTGGCCCTTTGAAGGGCCTTCAGAAAATGCTCTTCCACACACCGATGGTAGGTATCTTCATCCTCGGTTCGTATCTTTATCATGACTACCTATGGTACCCCCTCTTCAGCGGGCCTGCGTTAAAGGCTTTCCGTCAGACGGGCTGGGGACGGCTGTTCGACGAACGCTACGGCCCCGAAGGGACAATTCATAAGACGTAACGCCGCCTTCCAGGCGGCAAATGAGGTAGGCTGCCGTCAGGATGACGGCGTTACGACAGAGCCTTAGTATCTCCGGGATAGGCGTTTGCATCAGGGACGACTTCCCGCCAATAGGCGGTTCCGGGTTCAACAAGCGAACGATCCGGTCGGTTTAAAGTCCAAAGTCAAGGAGACGTCCTATGAACGTCAAGAAGTATCTGATCGCCAGTGTCGTGGTCGCCGTCGCTGCGTGGGTGCTCGACTTCATCCTACACGGCGTGATCCTGATGCCCTACTACGAGAAATACGCCCACCTCTTCGGACGATGGAACAGATGGGAAAGTATATGTTCCTTATCCCGGTGATGTATTTCTCGCTCGCCTTCGGGCTCGGCTACATCTTCATCAAGGGCTATGAAAACCGGGGCTTGATGGAAGGCCTACGTTTCGGCCTGATCATCTGGGTGATGATGAGCATCCCGCGGTTCTGCGCCGAGGTGATTTATTACCGGATTCCCAAGGTATTCGACATCACCAATCTGGTGGCCGGGCTGGTGATCTTCCCGATTCTTGGAATCCTCTTCGCGCTGATCTACAAGCCGGCGGAGAAGCCGGCCGGGTAGGCTTGGGGCTTTAGGCTTCAGGTCAGGCTTCGGGTCTGGCGACCTGTCCGGCCATCCCCAAGGTCCGCCGTTACAAGCGAGGTGAATCTATCTGATGGCTTCGCCCTCTTGCGGCAGGCTCGCATTGACGGATCCTTTCGCCCTGCGACTTGAGTCATAATTCAATTTCCTGAATCTTAAAGCCTATCCCATGTCCTCCTCGCACGCCCTGAAGTGGGTAGTCATCTGGTTTCTCCTCGCGATGGCAACGGCTGGTGGAGTCTTCTACTTTGCCGGCCGACAGCACGGCATCGAGTTCCTCACCTGCTATCTGATCGAGTGGACGCTCTCGATCGACAACCTCTTCGTCTTTCTGATGATCTTCCGCGCGTTCGGGGTGGACGACCACCGTCAGTTGCGAGCACTCGAGTGGGGGATCATCGGCGCGATCGTGATGCGGATCGTCTTCATCATGCTGGGGCTGGCGCTCGTATCACTCTTTGAGCCGGTGCTTTACGTCTTCGGCGCATTGCTCATCTACAGCGCGGTGAAGATGGCGCTGGAGAAGCGCGATCAGGCTGTCGATGTGAGTCACAACGTCCTGGTGCGCTGGGCGCAGAAAGCGTTTCGGATCACGCCGGGGTTCGTCGGCGACCGGTTCTTTGTGCGCGACCTGCAGGGCGGACTGATGGCGACGCCGATGCTACTGGTTGTGCTGGTGATCGAGAGTTCGGACATCATGTTCGCCATCGACTCGATCCCGGCGGCGTTTGCAATCACCCGACAGCCCCTCATCATCTTCGTCGCCAATATGCTGGCAATCCTCGGTCTTCGGTCGCTATATTTTCTTCTTGCCCATGCCGACCGGTCATTCCGCTATCTGCGGCTGGGTGTCTCATTCATTCTGGCTTTCGTCGGCTTCAAGATGATCGTCGAGAAGGTGTTCCATGTCAACGTCTATCTCTCATTAGGAGTGGTTATAGGCACCCTGGCGATCTCGGTCCTGGCTTCGATGATACCGGAGAAGGCGAAGTCGAGTTGAACGATTCTGTGTCACCCTGAACGAAGTGAAAGATCTCGTTTTGGATGTGGTATTCAAGTGGCGGGCGGACGCCCTCGTCCGCTTGCACTAAAACCACTGACTTTCTCCCCCATAGAAGGGGATTGACAAATTTTTTCCTGCCTCCGAGCACTGCACCGCGATAGGGATTTCTATCAATTAGGAGTCACAATGCTCAACCAACGCACCCTTCGCAGCGCTACGGCGATTCTGCTTCCCGCACTCCTGACGCTGATCTTGCCGGGCCTGATCTTTGCCGCGGACGACAAGCCGTTGACCGGCTACTTGCCCGACGCGGCACAACTGCCACTCGTGAAATCGCTGGAAGCGATCCCGATCGCTCCCGGTCTCGACGACCCTCCCGACCGTGACCGCCGCGGCGGCCCCGACAACTTCGGCTACCGCTGGCGGGACACGGAGGAGCAGGGTGTCCAATATCAGTGGATCGACATCACCCAGGGCGATATGCGGGGGAATCAATTCCAGAATGTTGGAGACGATTGGAACAGCGGTCAACTCGACCTTGGATGGACTTTCAATTTCTATGGACGTGAGTTCCGCAACTTCTTCGTCTGCTCAAATGGCTGGTTATCGTTCACCAGCAATTCAAACGACCTCGCAGCAAACGACAACTTCCCGAACCAGGGCGACCCTGAAAACCTGATTGCCCCGTTCATGTCCGATCTATTTCCAGGGACGATCTGGTGGTATACAAACGCGCAAAATCGTATCGCCATCGTAACCTGGAATGTGATCCACTATGGGGATCGGAACCGCAACTACATCTTTCAGGTGATTCTGACCGGCAACGGGCGAATCAAGTTTCAGTACCAGACCAATCAGAGAGTACCGGACAACTACTTTGTCGGCATTGGGATACAGAATGCGGAGCGCAACGTTGGTCTGACCGCCTACCGACAGCAGGGAGGTGGTGCACCATCCAATCAGTATGCCATCGACATCTCCAAAGCCCTCGGCTGGGTAACCGGGACGGTGAGCGACCTCGCGACCGGCGATCCGGTCGAAGGAGCCCGTGTCCGGCTCTCGGATGGGACCGCCGCCGATACCGATGACGAAGGCATCTATTGGATGGACGAAGTCCTCGCCGATCCCTATACCGCCACAGCCTCGAAGTTCGGCTACAACACAGTGCTAAGCGACGAGTTCGAGGTTGCCGACCAGGAGACGACGGTCGTCGATTTCGCGCTGCCGCATCCCGAAATCGATGTCGATACCGATGGCTTTGAGGTGGAACTTCCCCGCCAGGGCGTCCGTCGCGACGGCTTCACCATCGCCAACGCCGGCAACGGCCCGCTCGACTTCGCCATGCGGTTCACGGTTCCTGTACGGCGGGACGATCCAGGAGACGTCATCTTCGACTGGAACGCCAATGAACTGACCGGCGACGGCCGGATGCGAGGCGTTACGACCGACGGCGACAACTACTACCTCACCGGCTCGAACAATCAGGAGGAACCGAACTACATCTACGTCGTCAACCGCAACGGCGAGTTGGTTCGTCGTATGGAACAGCCCCACCAGAACCCGAGCAGCATCGGTCTGAAGGGCATCACCACCGACGGCGAGTTCCTCTACAGCGCCGACGCGCGCGAGATCAACCAAATCAGTTTCGATGGCGAATTGATTCGCGCCTTCCCGGGACCCTTCAATCCGACGCGCTACATCGTCTATGTGCCCGAAACGAACCACTTCTGGGTCTGCGAAATCGGCTCCCGGGTCGCTGAAATCGACCGCGACGGCAACGTCATCCGGCAATTTGACAAGCCTCAGCGTGCCGCCGGTCTGGCCTGGCATCCCGACGATCCGGACGGCTTCAACCTCTATATCTTCCACCGGATTCCGAACGGCTCGCAACTGGCGCTTGCCAAGATGAACCCCGCCAACGGGCAGCACCGGCCGGTAATGGAGTTCAACATCCAGCAAGGCGACGGCGCGCTCGACTGCGCCATCACCAACGGCTTCAACCCGCTGATATGGCTCTTCGTTGCGCTGGTGGAGAACAACGTCCCGGACCGGGTCGTCGGCATCGAACTGGCTCTCAACACTTCATGGGTGCAGATCGATCCGATGACCGGAACCGTCGAACCGGAATCGACAACCGAAATCGAAGCCCGCTTCGACGCCGGCGACTGGCTCCCCGGCACCTATGAACTGGAACTCGAGATCAACCATAATGCCGCGACCGAGCCGGTCGTTCTGCCGCTCACGCTCATCGTCACCAATGAGGGCCTCGAACCGCAGTTCTACGAGTTCGTCGCCACCGATATCCGGCACAATTTCGCGATCACCTCGGTAATGTTGCGCGGCGAGCGAGCCGTCTTCGAGGACGAAATCGGCGTCTTCACAGCAGGTGGTCTCTGCATCGGAGGGTCGCTCTGGTTCGACCGGCTGACGACGGTAACCGCTTACGGCGATAACCCTGACACCGACGTCCTCGACGGCTTCGAGGAAGGTCAGGCTTACGCCTTCCGGGTCTGGGATCACGCTGCGGACCGAGACTTTGCAGCCGACTTCACCTGGTCTTCGGGAGCCCGGGTCTTCGCGGCGGGTGGCTCGAGCCGCGGATCGCTTGAGGTGCCGGGTCAGGTGCGGGAGAATGTCTGGTCGCTTCCGCTCGGCTGGAGCCTCATATCGAGTAATGTGATGCCTGACGATGACGGCATCGCGGGGCTGTTCGCAGCGCTCGTCGAAACCGGCCGGCTCGAAATGGTAAAGAACGGACGAGGCCAGTTCTACCGGCCCGGATTCGGTTTCGATAACATCGAACATTGGGTTTCGAGCGAAGGCTATCTGGTGAAGGTCAACGCCGCGTCCGAGTGGCGGATGCGTGGTGACCTGATCGACCCGACGACGCCGATCGACCTTGTCGAAGGCTGGAACTTCGTCGCCTACTTCCCGCGGCGGGCGTTCGATGCTCCGACCGCGTTTCAGTCGCTCGGCGAAGCGTTGACCATCGCCAAGGACGGCACCGGTCGCTTCTACCTCCCGGCCTGGGACTACAACGGCATCGGCAACTGCGTCGAATTGATGGGCTATCAGGTGCGGCTCGCCGAAGCGGCCCAACTGCGCTATCCGCTCGCTGGAAATGCGGCTATGGCTTTGCCCATAGCCGTTCCACGGTGGTCGAAGGCGCCGTCACCGACCAGCCGGAATATGTCGCTGCTCGTGATAGGTAAGGGACTCGACGCCGGGATGGAGATCGTTGTGAGGACCTCCTTGGATCAGATGGTTGGATCCGGAGTCATCGACGCGGAGGGGCGAGCCGGACTTGCCTTGTGGGGGAATGATCCGGAAACTGAGGTGGCCGAGGGCGCGGTGGAAGGCGAGCCTCTCACATTTACGATCCTAACCGGCCCGGGCGAAGTGCGTCCGGCTTCAGCGCGTCTGCTCGAAGGCGAAACGACCTATCGCACCGACGGATGGGCGGTGATCGAGTTAGGTATGGGAACATCGACGCCGTTTGAGTTCGCCCTTTTCGGCGTCCGTCCCAATCCCTTCAACGACCGATCGACCGTCGCGTTTGCCCTGGCTGAAGCCGGAGTTGCGCGTCTGGCGCTCTACGACCTCGCCGGGCGGGAGGTGCGGGAGATTGCCTCCGGCCGGTGGAATGCCGGACGGCACGAGGTTGGTTTAGCGGCAGGTGACCTCGCGAGCGGCACTTATATCCTGCGTCTCGAGACGCCGGCGTCGTCGCGAGCCGCGAAGGTGCTCCTGTTGAGGTAGGTTCAGCCGGTCAGATGCTTCACCTCGTCAGGAAGCCACGATGATAAGGGAGCGCCCGGTTCAGGTGCCAAGGTCTGAACCGGGCGCTTCGTTTATCGAAAAATGAGCACTTCCGCTGCTGTGAACCTCCGGTGAGCCAACGAACAGCGTTCAGACTCGTCCTAACTGCAGGCCTTCGCCGATAGGGCGGGCTTCACAACATCATTAACCGATCCCCACATCCATGCCGCACATCGTTACGCGCCTCTGCCGGGACTGCAAGCATACCGCCTGTGTGACGGTCTGCCCGGTCGATTGCTTCTACGTCGTCAAGACACCGACCGCGGAATTACCCGACCAACTCTACATCTCGCCTGAGGAGTGTATCGACTGCCGGGCTTGCATCCCGGAGTGCCCGTGGGAAGCTATCTACGAAGACGTCGATCTGCCCGAAATCTTCAAGGACGACGTCGCGCTTAACCAGCGGAGCGACAGCGACCGGGTCCTCTTTCAGCCGGCGGAGGAGATTCCCAACGAGAACCCGACTGAGGACGAGGTGGCCGCCAACAAGCGGAAGTGGGGCTTTGAAGGAGAAGGGTGAGGGGGACTGAACGCGATTACGACAGGCGGGTCGTTAGAGGCTGATACGCCTCCACCAGCCGCCTAACGGCTTCAGCGAGGGGAGGAGGGGAGGGAGGGGGTCATACGCGCAAATCAAAGGGCATTAGCCAATAGACCTCCGGGTTTCGGTTGATCTTCTCAATCAGATCATCAGTGAATGTAATTGTGTCATCTATACCATTCAAGAAGC
>VGIQ01000008.1 GCA_016867835.1 Calditrichota bacterium
ACGCGTTGCCAGAAGGCATCTGACACTTCCCAAGATTCGATGCGAGGCATAAGACCCCCGTTTGAACACCTTGGGAAACAATATAAGGAACGATTGACGAAAAGTCAATTATTTACGGATAAGCACTTAATCATCATTCTGTATTCTGCATTCTGCATTCTGCGCTTCAATATAGGTCATCCTTCACCGATTTGCATACCGGGCAGCGATTCCGTATTATGAGTCAGGTAAAATGGCACTTGGCATCAACACTTTCGCAGCGACGCTGATGCTATTGGCATCGTTTGCGATTCCGGGGCTGGCCGGTCAGTATCCGCTCTACACATATCCAGCGGGGAGTCTGCCTGGTCCCGGCGGCATCAATGCCGTTCATCAGGACCGGCAGGGGCTCATTTGGATTGCCGGCGAGCGCGGTGTCGTTCAGTATGACGGGCGAAACTTCCGGTGTTATTCGGTTGCCGACGGACTCTGCGACAACTACGTCAACCGCTTTGTCGAAGCCCCCGATGGATCGCTTTGGATCTGCACCTGGCGCGGTATCAGCCGCTACGATCCGCGCACCGGAATTGTCGCCCCCCTTCCCGACTGGACCGGCACCGGCGTCCGCGACGTCGTCTTCGCCGGCGATATGATCATCGCGGCTACCGAAGGCGGCATCTTTATCCGCAAAGGCGAAGGATTATATCCCTTCATTTGGGCGCTGCTGCTTCCCGGCGACCGCTCTTCCAACCTCTGCGTCGATCTTGAACGCGACACGGTGACCGGCATCATCTGGGCCGCCACGGAACTGAACGGCGTCCTCGCCTTTCGCCCCGACGACCTCTATCGCCTGTTCGAACTGCGCGATCCGAAATTGCAGCGCGATTACGAGACTCTTCCCAACGACACCTTCCGCGTTCGCCATCCGGACGTTCGCTTCGGCCCGTCGCATTTTCTCTATCAGTCGATAGATAGTTCGCTTATGGTCGATCCGGCCGGGCGGAGCGCTTCGTTTATCAAGCAACATCGCTACGATGTCGCGGGTCGAACCAGTGGGGAGTGGTTCCTGAACGGCATCGAACAAGACCTGGGAGGCGTCGTCTGGGCTTTTTCGCGGGTGGGAGGGCTCTTTCGCTGGAACGGCAAGACCTTTGAAGCGGCACCGGAACAGAACCGGTTGGCCGGGAATCCCGTCTATTTCTTTATCGACGACGAAGGTTGTCAATTCATCGGCGGGTCCGGACGGTTGGTAGCAATTGCTAACGACGACACCCTGACACTCGATAGAGAGTCCGGTCTTTCGGGCGGCGAAGTAGCCGCGGCGATGCACGACCAGCAAGGGACATTTTGGGTGTTGACCCGCACCGGGGTGGTGCAGAAATTGGTCACCCGTGCGTTTCAAATCTTCACCTCCGAACGATACCCCCTCCTTGCCGGAGCCGGTGCAGTGCTTGCGCTTGACGGCGGCCGCGCCCTCGTCGGTGGTGAAGGTGGATTAGCCGTCTTGAACGGGGATCGGGTTCAACCCTGGCCGGTTCAGCCGCCCGTCGGTGAAGGTGGTGTCCTGGGGATGACCCTCGATCAAAATGGCGAATTGATATTCGCGACCAAACTGGGCCTTTATCGTTCGCATAACGAGCGTCGGGATCTACTATTAGGTAAACTCGATCCAGCTTATCAGATTCCGGTCTTTGCCCGCGATTTAGAGGACCGCCTCTGGATCAACGCCGGCTGGTTTTTCGGCTCGTGGGATGGAGTTGAACTTACGCCCGATACCGCTGTTGCGGCGCGCGCCTATTTCGCCAATTTTCTCTATGGCGGCCCGGACGGCAGTCTCCTTATAGGCAATTGGTTCTACTTCTATCGCTACCGGCCGCCGCTCCTTACCCGTTATGACCGAACCTGGATCGAGCGCATCGACTTCACCGATTCGACCCGCGCGGTCGTCGGCTTGCGGCATCGCGAGTCGCCACCCTATATGACCGATCTGGTCGTTACCTGCGGCGAGCACTGGCGCGATTCAACCTACTTCCTCGGCACCTTCAGCGGCACACTTGTCAAGATCGTCGGAGATTCTGCCGAAACGCTTCCGACGCCGTCGCCGCCAGGCCGTTTCAATAAGTCAAAGAACGTTCGGGACCGCCTCTATTTCCTCGCCAGCGAAGGATTGTTTGTGGTGGACGGGGATACGGTCCGACCGGTTGAACTACACCTGTCGCGGCGGCTCTCGTTCAACGACTTGATCGCTGCTCCGGACGGAAGGTGGCTGCTGGCAACATCGGGAGGGCTGCTGGTGGCTGAAAGCCTCGATCCTGTCGGCAGCCGGGCGTCCGCAGCACCCCCGACCCTCTTTGACCGCAATTTCGGCCTGCCGGGCGATGAGGTCGTTGCCCTGCACGATCTTGGCGGGGAGCGCTTCCTAATTGTCCAGCGCGAGGGCGTGACGGTGCTCGACATGCGCGCCTTGCGGCTAGCCCGGGGTCATCCGCGTCCATTGGTGTTGACCGCAGTCGAAGCTGCCGGCACAAGGATTGATCTCGTTTGGAACCGGCCGGCTGCAAACTCCGGCGCCGGGACTCCCCGCAGTATCAGCCTTAAGCGCGGGCAACGTGACATCCGTATCCGGTGGGCGCTCGGCGACTACACCGACGAACGGCAGAACACCTTTACGTGGCATCTCGAAGGCGCAACTCCCGGCTATGGCAAGTTGACCGGCGAGACCGAAGCCGTCTTTCACCACCTGCCTCCCGGAGAACTGAAGTTCTACCTACGCGGTCGCGGCGCGCTCACTCCCTGGAGTGCCTACGATCCCCCGCTGATGATCGTCATCCCGGCATACTTCTATGAGACCTGGTGGTTTTGGATTACCCTGATCGGGTCTGGCTTTGCCGCCGGGACGTTGGTCTTGCAGCGACGGCTGGCTCAGTTGCGCTGGATCAAGGTGCGGCTCGAAGCCCAGGTCGCCGAGACTGAGCGGGAACTTCACGAAGTTGAGGAGACAGTCGAGGTTCTTAGCGGGATGATCCCGATCTGCGCCAATTGCAAAAAGGTGCGCGACGACCGGGGCTTCTGGCTGGGCGTCGAGCAATACATTGCCCGGCGCTCCGAGGCGCAGTTTTCGCATGCCATCTGCCCGGAGTGCACAAAGGCGCTCTACCCGGACTACTATAAGGAGGTCTATGGAAGGCAGAAGGTAGAGGGATGAAGGCAGGGGAAGAAATTGAAGGATGACTTAGTCACGACGACGCAAGTCGTCGTCATTCCCGCACCAGCGGGAATCCAGTTTATTCCATTATAATCAATTACATGTTTGGATACCCGCGTAGGCGGGTATGACGCGGACTTATGACATTCTGTATAGACTCGGCTCCTCAAGAGCGATCTTATTCCCGATTGCTCCCGACCTTAGTCTTCCACCGTCTATGGAGCCAGAGATACTGATCCGGGTGGCGGCGCACTTCCGCTTCAAGGCGAGCAGTGATCGCGGCCATTAGGGCATATTCGTCGGTCTCACGGTCTCCGGTGGAAGGCGGCAGGGAGAGGTTCTCAAAGTGTGCCTGGTAGCGTCGGCCCTTGCGCAGCGCAGCACCGAATACCACCGGAGCGCCGGTCTTGAGGTGAAAGAGCGCCGGGCCGCGCGGCGTCGAAGCGGGACGCCCAAAGAACGGAACGAAGACCCCGGCGTCGCCGGCGTCCTGATCGCATAACATTGCGACGACACGGTTGCGCTTCAAGGCTGAAAGCACGCCTCGGACGGCCTCGCGGCGGGGGATGATCTCGACACCGGCCGTTCTGCGCATCCGGTCCATCCATTCCTCAACCCGCCGGTTGGCTTGAGTCGTAACGACATAAGTGATCGGCAGACCCAGCAGCGACGCGCCGGCGCCGAGCCATTCCCAGTTCCCCAGATGTCCGGCTGCGAAGATCACTCCTTTCCCTTGTTTCAGAGCATCCTGCAGGACTTGGGCGGATGTCATATCGATGTAGCGATCGAGGCTCGCCCGGCTCAAGCGCGGAAGACGCGCCATCTCTGCTCCCACCTCGAGGAAATGCCGCCAGACCTTACGATAGATGCGCACCGCCTCACGCTCCGGCATGTCGGGGAAGGCGTGAGTTAGATTATCGAGCGCCACACCTTTGCGAATGTTCAGTATCTGCGAGCCTAAGAAAGCCACCGCTCCGGCCAGCCCGCGAGCCCATTCGAGCGGAAGCCAGCGCAGAACGAAGGCAAAAGCCAGGAGCAGCGCTTCCTCTGTCCGTTCACGAAAGGGGGTCATCGAATGCTAATACTAATGAAAATGACAATTATTAATGGGTGCAGATAATTGTGGTATTCTCCATTAGGGCAGGCATTCCTGCCTGCCCTAATGGACGGACAAGAATGTCCGTCCTACTGATGCTACTATTTGATGCCCCGATTAATAATATTAGCATCAGCATCAGCATCAGCATTTGCATTGGCATTAGTTTACGGCGTGCAGGTAAAGAGGTATTCCTGCGTTGGCATCCTCTCGGCCTGCCCTAACTTGGAGTGAACCGAATCGAGAGCCAGTAGCGCGATCTTCTTCGCCGGATAGTAGTTGCGGAGGATTTCCCGGAAGGCGTCGGCGTGGGGAATAATTCCGTTGTGGGAATAGGAGATCACGAGCAGCGTTCCGGCTTCGCGGGCAACTTCGCAGATTTGGCCGACGGCGGCGGCAACCTTGGCCTTGCGAGCGAACGGCGATTGATGCCGGTCCTTGCGGTAACGGCCGTCGTGCTCGGTCTCGGGGTAGTCGTAGAGGGTGAGGGTCTCGAGCAGATGATAGAACCGGCTGTAGTGCCCTTGCGAATAGGGCGGGTCAAGGTAGATGATGCGCGCTTTGCGGATATACTCGTGAACCTCGCTCATGAAAGCGGCGTAGTCTTCGGTCATCACCACGTGCGGGCCGAACGGCGACTGCCGGGCGGCCAAGGTTTCTTCGAAGTGGGCAATGCGGTTGAAGAAGATGTCGAGAGCGGGCAGACGGCGCTGGGTTACCAGCCAGTCCCGGCTCTTCTCGGTTACCCGGGGAATCGCCGCCCAATGTCCCGGCGACGGATTGATCCGGTTGACGACCGCTATCAGCGCCGACATCAAGAGGCAGCGTTCCAGGAGCGGCTCGCCGCCAGCCTCAGGATGTTCGGGGAGCCATTCGTCGGAAACCTTGTCGATAGCATAGCGGAGCGAGTCGATCTCGAGTGCCTGCCTAAGACCGACGTAGGAATTGGCGTAGTAGAGCGAGAAGAGGCTGTAAGGCTCCAACTTGTGCAGCGTTCGGTAGGCGTTGATGCGCTGCTGGGCGAAGAGCAGGGTCAGATCCTCAGGCCAGTCCGAGGCCACCGCCGGACGTCCAACATAGGGGAACGATTCGCAAAAGTCGCAATACTGCTCCCAGCGCGGCAGCCGCGTTGGGTCTTCGGTGAGAAAGAGCCGTTCCATGCGCAGGGGCGTCTCGAAGAGGCCTTCGAGGTGCCGCATATTAGCGGCGAAGTATCTCCGGAAGGCGTTGCGAATCTCGCCGTCGAAACGGATTTCCGGATTGTAATTGAGCAGCGTCTGGCCGATCACCATCGAATAGCGCTGGATGTCGTTGGCGACTATTAGGCAGCGGTCTTTCATCGCATAGCCGATAGTGTGGGTGCCGGCCATCAGGTCGATGATGATGTCGCCGGGGGACGTAAGGCGCACCAGTTCGCCGGTTACAAAGTCGAGAATCGCCTTCTTCGACCCCATATATTTCGTAACCAGCAGGGATGCGGTGTTGCGACGGGCAGATGTGGAGGACGACCGGGGCATAAGATTACCGGACTTGGTGAGCCTGAGGAGGCGCGGTTACAGCGGATCCGGCTATCGGATCCGATCCTTGGGCACTCAATATAGCGGATCGGCGGCCGTGAAATCAAGCGTTGCCGCAACCGACTACAGCCCGAGCAGGTGAAGACCCCGGCAAAAGCCCGAACCCGATTGCAGAACGGCGTCGAATCGCGTAATATGATTTTGTTGAATGACGGTCCAAACCACCCATCGGGACGCCCGCCAACGGTCGTAACGATTTACACCGATGGCGCCTGCAGCGGCAATCCGGGACCGGGCGGATGGGCGGCGATTCTGCTCTCCGGCGTCCATCGCAAGGAGATTACAGGTTACGAAGCCTCGACGACCAACAACCGGATGGAGTTGACCGCTGCGATCCGGGCGCTCGAAGCCTTGAAGCGTTCCTCAGTCGTTGAGGTCTATTCCGACTCCTCCTATTTGGTGCGGGGGATGACCGAGTGGCTGCCGGGATGGATCAGGAAGCAGTGGCGGCTATCGACCGGCGGGGCGGTCGAAAACCGGGACCTTTGGGAACGACTGCAAACACTTGCCGCGAAGCACCGGATCGAGTGGCACTGGGTGCGTGGGCATGCAGCCGATCCGCTCAACCGCGAGGTTGACCGCCTGGCGCGAACGGCGATTCCGAAATAACAAGCAAGCAAGTATCAAGTTGGAAAGTGTGCGTAACAAGGGTGTCGTTCCCGCGTAGGCGGGAATCCAGTCAAGTCAATCTCGCCTGGATGCCCGCCTTCGCGGGCAAGACGATCTAAGTTTATTACGCCTATTTTCTCAAGCAGATACAAGGGGTCGATCATGTCGGCTTCTGAATTCTTCAGTTACATAAGTGACAGCCGACCCCGTGTTGACTTATGGCCCGGTTGTTGCCGTATTACATAGAAAATCGAATTCACCATCCGCTTCCCGTCATAAGGGCAGTCATACTGTCATTATGACAGATGCTATTGGCTAAATGGTGACCAATTATCAACGGTGGTAATTTACAGTTGCTCGCGTAGGGGCGATTTCCAATTCTCCCAACGGATGTCGGATTGGAATCCGACCCTACGCGAACACCCGCTCTCGGAAAGGGCAACTGTGAACTGCCCCCCGTAAAACCACCAACGGAGTTCCATGTCTCGTGAGATTACCCTGAGCGACGCCGATTTCGACACCACGATCGATGCTGCTCAACTGCCCGTTCTGGTCGATTTCTGGGCCCCTTGGTGCGGCCCCTGCCGGTTCATTGCGCCGATCCTCGAACAGATCGCGGATGAGAAAGCCGACCAACTGAAGATCGGCAAACTGAACGTCGATGACAATCCCCAGGTTGCCATGCGCTACGGCATCCAGGGCATCCCGACGATGATCCTGTTCAAAGGCGGGAAGCCGGTCGAGCGGATCGTCGGAGCGCTGCCGAAGGAGCATCTGATGCGCGCCCTTGCTCCGCACCTGTAAGGATTAGTGTAACGCCGGCGTCCGGGAGGGATTCGACAGCCGAACGAAGTAAGTAATCACCTCACCACTGGAGGCAACCGATGCGCACTTTACTGATCATTACCTTGCTCACTTGTCTGGGTATGGAATCGTCGCAGGCGCTTATACTGCGCGTCCCCGAGGATTATGACTTCATTCTGGCTGCCATCGTTGACGCTGAGGAGGGCGACACGGTGATGCTCGCGCCAGGTGTTTACCGCGAGCGGATCGACTTTGAGGGCCGCAACATCGTCATTGGGGGCACCTATCTTGTCGATAGGGATACGAGTCTGATCGAAGAGACCGTCCTCACGCCCGGCGACGATGAGGGGAGCATTGTCGTCTTCGACAATAATGAGAACGAGGGGGCGGTTCTGGAAGGTCTGACTCTACAGGGCGGCGTCGCGCCCTACGGCGGCGGGATCTACATAGCGAATGCCTCGCCCCGGCTCAGGAGCCTGCGGGTGACCGGATGCGAAGCCCGGCAGGTCGATCTGCGCGGCGGGGTTGGCGGCGGCATTTATTGGAACGGCGGGCAAGCCTATCTCTTCGACGTCCGGGTCGATTCCTGCCGGGCGCTTTATGCGGCAGGTCTGCAGATCTCCGGCGCCACCGGTGAACTGATTCGCTGCGGTTTTCGCGGCAATGAATCGACCGGCGTAGGCCAGTCGCCCGCCCGGGCGGGTGCTATCATGGCTATGACCGGCCGTTACGAGTTTCGGGGCTGCACCATCGAAGGCAACGTTGCCAATGGCGGGGGCGCCGGTCTTTACGCAGCCAATTCGACTGTCAACCTCGATTCCTGCCACATCCTTAATAATGTTGCATCCGGCGGAGTCGGAACCGGTGGCGGTCTCTCCTTTCAGAACAACACCGTGGCGCGTGTCAATCGCTGCCTGATCGTCGGCAATTCCGCAACCGTCCAGGGCGGAGCGATTACGATGTATCTTTCGCGCGCCGACATCGTCAACACCACCATCACCGGTAACGATGCCGGACGCGAAGCCGGCGCGATCTACCAGTTGAACAATTCCCACGTCGTGGCGGTCAACTCCATCATCTGGGACAACGGTCGCAGCCCGTCGGTTTCGTTCAGCGCCCAGTCGAATTCCTTCACCATTGCCTTTTCCTGCTTCCAATTCGGCGAAGACGGCGTCGCCCTCAACAACGGCGGCGAACTGAATTGGGAGGAGGAGAACACCACCTGGGACCCGCTCTTCGTCGGAGAAGGGGACTACCATTTGTGGGCCGAGGTAAGCCCCTGCATCGACACCGGGACGCAAGCCTACTCGTGGCAGCGAAGGGAGATCGTCTGGATCGACGACGAAGACTTCTTCGGCGCGGCCCCCGATATAGGCTGCTATGAATTTGTAGAAGAAGAAGAGGAGTCGGTCCCGCCGGGTTCCGAAGTGCATCTTCCCGGAGGGATGGCGATGGCGGCCTGGCCTAATCCGTTTAACGGCGAACTGAGCATCGCAGTTCGAGTATCAAGCAGAACGGGGCTTGCCGTCTTTGATGGTCGAGGAAGGCAACTGGAGGTGATAGCCACGGGCGCATTGCCAGCGGGGTCGCACCGGCTGGTATGGAGAGCCGGCAATCTACCCTCCGGAACCTATCACCTGCGCCCGATTGGTAAGGGCGGCGGGAACTTTGGGCCGGGATTGCGGGTTACACTCTTGAAGTAACGTCTGTGATACCTGAAGCATGATAAACGAGCGCCCCGGCGAACAACCTCCCGCCGGGGCGCTTGACGTATCAGCCTATCTGAAACTGATGCGGGAAGGTTGCCCCCTCACCTCCTCCAGACCATCGGACTCTCGCCCGCCGCCGCCCAGACGCCCTTCTGCACGTTCGTATCGCCCTCGAAGAGCAGGTAACTATACTTTCCGTAATGCGGCAGTTTGCGCGTTCCGGCTACCGGATCGCCGTAGGGCAGGGTTACCGTTCGGACGATGCACTTCTTACCGGTCGCGGAGGGATGCCAGCCGATAAGGGTTGCGGTCATTGCTCCGCCGCGGAACATCTCGCCGCGGAAATTGAATCCCTCGGGCACCGGTTTATCTTCCTTCCAACGCGGTTCGCGGCCGGGCAGAAACTCGAGCCTCGTGTCGTCGTCGGGGTAGTCCCGGCAGAGGAAATTCTCGGCCGGTGAGCCGAAGATCCAGAGTGATTGAGGGGCTTGCCGAGCCTCCTGAATTGCACGGTATTCAGCGTCGGTCAACACCTTCTGGCCTTCGCTTTTCAATCCCTCGGCGGCTTTGCGATAACTCTCTGCATTTTTACCTTGCGAGGGAACGACGAGGAGGCCCTCCTTGTCGCCGAAGAACGATGCGAAGGTGAGCGGCGTCTCGCCCGGATAGACTTTGCGGAAGAGGTCGAAGCCGGGATCAAGCACCACGGCTTCAGCACTGCCCGGCCCGCCGACCACGATCTTCTGCGGTGACTCCTGAATGAAGACCGTGTAGTCCACCCGGCCTTCGTCGGAGATCCCCCGCACCGGCAGGAAATACATATAAGGGCGCTTTCCTTCGCCCCTGGTAACGACTTCCATCACCAGCCGCCACGAGCCTTCCTCTTCTTCGAGGCGCGCCTCACCGATCGAAATCTCCGGTGCGCCCTGCCATTCGATCCACTGCTCAAAGAACCAGTCGAGCCGCTGACCGCTTTGACGCTCGGACTGCTCTCGCCAGGTCTTCCAGGCAATCGGCTTCCAAACATTCTTCTTATAGGCATCGCGCAACATGGCCTCGAAGTTACCCGGCTCTTCACGGTCGAGGGTGCCCTTCAGCATGTGGAAGACCATTGCCGTCTTGCCATAGCCGATGGCGCGGTCGCGCGGGTTCTCGCGTTCGGTGAATTCGACGAGAGGGTAATCCGATCCGGCGGAGACGTAGCCGGCGTAATCGCGCAGGATGTTCATTCGGTACTCGACCGCGGCTAGGCTGTCGGAGTCAGCCTTGTAGCGGTAGTCGGCAAGGTAGGTGGTGAGGCCTTCGCACCAGTTCCCGCCGCGATAATCGACAAGGAGTGAATTGCCGAGCCAGTTGTGGAGCACTTCGTGGCCGAGCGAGACATCCTTGATGAAGGGGAGGCGAATCACCTCCGATCCGAGCAGCGTCCAGCCTGGCATGCCATAACCCGAGGGCAGGAAGTTGTCAACGACGGCGAATTTCGGGAAGGGATAGGGTCCGATCAGCCGCACATACATCTGCATATAGCGCTTGCAGGCGTCGAGGTAGCCGCGTGCGAGTTCGGCCTGAGCCGGCAGGAAGTAGGCTTCGAGCGCAACCCCGTCGATTTCGTCGCCGTAGAGTTGCCAGGGCGCCGCCGAAAAGTTGACGCCGTCCGAGGGCGTCCGGCTCTCGTGGGTGATTTCAACCCAGGCGGCTTCCTCCTTGTTCGAGGTAACCGATCCGTCGGTCACGCATTTCCAGCCTTTGGGGAGACGCGCGGTGATGGTCGTCGGGCAGGGCGCATCGGGCAGCCGGGGATACCACAAGGCGCCAGCCGAGAGATATATGCCCTCGCTGCCGATGGTGCCATCGACTTCGAAGGCAATCTTTTCGCGCGAGAACTGCCGGTTGTCGGGCGGGCGGTAGAGGCTGCCGTGGAACTTCACCTCGAGGATCACCGGAGCCTTCGCCTTGGCCTGCTTCTTCCCGAGTTTGCCGTAATAGAACGCGGCCCGGCCGGGATTCCAGCGTCCGTAGGTGCCGTAGTGTTCCGTCACCTCGGTTGTGTCGTAGTCGTCAAGTCGCTCGAGGGTGAGCGGTTCACCGGCGAAGGTCGCTTCGGTGACGGTGAAGTCCTTGTTAAGAAGGAATCCGGCTGACTTGGGACCTTTGGGCGGAAGCGTCAAACGGGCGACGCCTTCGACCCGGTGCGCGGCAGTGTCGAAGCGGACCTCGACTTGAACAGCCTCCTGCGGCCACCGAACCGAGACCGCCTGAGCCTTTGCGGGCAGGATGGCCATAAGCGCAAGCACCGTCACAAAGGGAACGCCAATACGATGAAACGAAACGGACACGACGAGACCTCCGGGAAAAGGATGGGGTGCGACGCCTCAATATAGGGTCTATGCGGTGAAGGCGCAAGAAGCCGCCGGCAGGCACGGGGGAGTATTGGGAAGGTGAACCGAACTTAGCGACGAGAAGTTGACAAAAGTGAACGCGCTGTCGCTTATATCCATCTTTGCACTTGACAAGAGCGAGTATAATGTCGTATATTATCACCATCAAATTAACGAGGAGTCCGGTATGCAACACCACACCGATGAGCCGCTGCCTGCGCCGATCGTCATCGAAGTCGATGTCGATGCGGTTCTCAGGGAGAATGAGAGCCTGCGCCAGGAGACGGGCGTCACGACAGGACCGGTTGGAAGCGGCGCCTATATGTCGCATATAGACGACATTCAGCCAGTTCGTGAACCCTCATGGAGCGGCCTGATCCTGCCGGCCGGGAACGAGCGGAGCACATCCCTTGACGCCCCCGAGCGCTTCCGCAGCGGGAGATAGCGAAGGCTCAGGGCTTAGGGCTCAAGGCTCAAGGCTTAATACCCGTTGACAACCAACAGAGGAAACTATGGCAACGAACTTTCAGATCGACAACAACGGCATCGGCGGGACGCCGTTTCTGACCTTTCGGGTCGATACCTCCGCCAACAAGGACTTCACCCAGTCGGACCTCGACAACAACCTGACGGCATGCGTCGTTTCGGACTCGAATGAGGTCGGAATGGGCGCTGCCGGCGACAAACTCTTCGGCAAGGTCGTCTGGGTCTCGCAGGAACTCGGGGCCGGCACCACGGTCCCGGCGCTTTGCGCAGTGCAGGCGCGCGGCGTGGCGCGCTTCAAGTATGCCGCGACGACGCCGGTGATCAACCAGATGGTCGAGTGCGATGGCGCGGGCAAAGTGCGGCAAGCCTCCGCCGACGCCGACATCGCCGCCGGAGGCCACTTGATGCGCGGACAGGTGATCGCCGTCGATTCCGGCGCCGGCACTTGCGACGTCTGGC
Organism: Calditrichota bacterium; assembly: GCA_016867835.1. NCBI lineage: Bacteria > Pseudomonadati > Calditrichota > Calditrichota bacterium. The sequence continues at coordinate 12,303 of VGIQ01000008.1, forward strand.
TCGGATAGTATCAAGTGCCAAGTAACAAGTGTCAAGAAGTCATAGTTATGAAGCACTGAGTGCCGTCTTGATACTTGATACTTGATACTTGATACTCAAGTTCCAACCCTCAATCACCTAAGGAATTTCACACTATGCAAATCAATCTCGAGAATGCCCGGAAACTAAAGGAGGTCGTGGTAGCGCACTCGCGAGCCGGCAACCTTGCGCTCTACGCCGAGGCGCAGGAACAGGGACTCTCCTTCAGCGAACTCCTCGAACAGATCGACCCGTCCGAACCGGGATCGCCGCTGGATGCCTTCGAACGGCAGTTGATGCTGCACGGCATTAGCGCCGAAGGGTCGCGCTCCATAGTCCTCGAGCAGTTCTTCGTCGGGGGCGGGCTGGTTCTCCTGCCGGAATATATCCTGCGCGAGATCGAGCGGGGCTACCGCAAGGTGCAGAACCCGGTCGAACTGATTGCGGCGTCGGTGCCGGAGAAGGGGCCCAAGGTGCATCCGATCTACATCCAGACCGGAGTCGCACGGGAATCGCTGGCACATCGTGCCGAAGAGGGTGCCGCCTATCCCCGGGTTCAATTGCTCCACCGCGACAAGGAAGCCCATATCGTCGATCGCGGTCGGCAATTCGACTTCTCCTACCGCGTTGTGCGCAATCAGAACCTAGCCGAGTTCCGGGTCTTCCTCTGGTGGATCGGCGCGCAAATGGCCTACGACGAGATAGACGAAATCTACAGCCTGCTCGCCGGAGGCGATAACGTCTCGGCCGGCGCCAGCGACGTCTTCAACGGCAATGCCGGAACCTTCGCCTATTCCGACCTCGTCCACCTTGCGATGGCTTTCGACGTCCCCGCCCGGATGACCCATATCCTCGCCGCCAAGTCGGACATCGAGACCATCGTCAACCTCGACCAGTTCCAGGACCCGCTCGTCTGGCAGGGCAGCGAACTGCTGCAAAAGACCGGCGACTTCCGCTCGATCTACCCGGTCAACGCGCGGCTCGTCGTTGCGCCGAACGCGACGGCGACCGAGATCATCGCTCTCGACGCCCGGTTTGCGGTGCGTGAATCGGTCGCCCAGCCGCTGATGATCGAAGCCGAGAAGGTGATCAACCAGAAACTCGAGTCGGCGGTCGTCTCAAAGGAATCGGTCTATACCATCATGGTCGATGGCGCTGCGCTGATGTCGAACTACTAAAGTCGCGGCGCAAAGCCATGGAATATCTCCGGAGTCCGGGGCTATACGGGTCAAACCAACCTCCGGGCCCTGATGCCCCGGCTCTGGAAGGATAAAGGATGAAGGATGAAGGGAGGGAGAAAAGAGAACGGGGCAACCTAAGCCGCCCCGTTCACTTGCCGTTGTCACGCATAAAGCGGTCAACGTAGGCTCGATTCCTTAGGCCGTGCCTAAGTGCAGCCTGATACGCTTACAAGTTAACAATGTCTCGAGGCGTTGTCAAGCCTTTTGCAAGTTCTACAGGATTCAGCGGAGGGTGGGGGAATCGAACCCCGCCCCGTTAAGGGCAGCAGTGTATCAGGCTGCTTAGGTCACCAGGCCTTCAACCTCCGCGACCATAATGTATGCTGATCGTGGCTTCCATTCAAGGATTTAGCGAATCTCGAAACCGATAGGGCAACGATGTCACTCAACCATACCCTGAACTATCTGCTGGCGAAGCGAGCCGAGGTGTTGATCCACTTCTCGGCCCTCGTTACGACGGCTTCGACGACCTTGAAATGCGCGGGCGGTGAGACCGGCGACGGCCTGCCGCTGCCGCGAGCCGGGTTCATCATCGGGCTTGACGTCTGGGACGGGGCTAATCACCGCTCGGATGCCGGCGCCGTAGGTTTCGCCGCCGGCGACCGGTTGACACTCTACGCCGAGCATGGCGGCACGACGTACACCGTCAAAGCCCGGTTGAACGGCGTCGATACGACGATCGCCGCTGCTAACGTCGCCGAGAATGCGACGCTCACCGCGACGGCAACGGTGATGCTGATCCAGTAGTCATTAACCATACACGAACAGTAGGGAATCCCTATGTCCTGGACCGATTCAACCCTGGTCCTTAACCACCTGCTCAACCTTGACCAGCCGCCTGCGCAGCATCACGACGTGCCGATCTTAATCGGATCGAACGGCATTGGCATCCTGCCGCATCGCGGCCTGGTGCCGCAGAGCGAGGTCGTCAAGCGGCCCCTTCCGCCGTCCGAGATAGTCCATCAGCAGGTCATCCTGAACGGCGAGAACTGGGCGTCGCTGGCGCATTTGCAGATCCTCCCGGGCGAAATCGTCGTCGCGGCGGATGCGGTCCTGCAGCAGATCTATTCGGCGGAGAACGACTTTGCCGTCGATTGGGAAGGCGGGCGCATCCGGCGCATCGAGGATAGCGCGATCCCGGACGCGTCGAGCGTCGAAATCTGGTATCGCAGTTACGAGGAACTGGAGCGCGACGTCGATTACGACATCAACTACGCGACTGGCGAGGTCTTCAACGTGACCGGCAACCGCGACCTGTCGGATACGTTGCTCTTTGTGGACTATCAACTACCGGCGGCAGCCGGCGTTCAAGCCCTTATTCCGCAAGCCATCACCGAGGTTGAAGCGAAGATACTGCCCCGACTGAAGCCGCCTTATGGGGCGGCATCGACCGACCAGGGACTGATCACCTCGGCGACCGAAATGACCCTCTCGGCGGTATGTAGGGGACTAGCAGCGCGAGCCTTGCTCGACGGCGCAACCTCGCCCGAAGGACGGGCGCGCAGTTGGATGCAACTTGCCAACTCCTACGAAACAACCGCCTGGCAAACGCTTCGCCCGTTCCTGACGCATCCCGTCCAGACGCCGGCCGGCAAATCCGGCAACAGCAGTTGGGAATGGAGCGAACGTTAGACGAGGAACGGGTAATGAAGTGTGCAGTCTAATCGCTCCCGTGTCCCACCGCTTGGCGGGGGGACTACAGGGGGGCAAAAAGCAAAACAAAATTGCCCCCCCGCAAAGCAGGGGGGAGAATACTGGGTGAACTGCACCAAGCGATGAACTGGTCGTTCTGCCTAACAAAATCCAAAATCCAATATCCAAAATCCGAAATTGTGGGACTGGATACATACGAACATCCGAACGCTCGATGCCAGAGGTGGAATAAAGCCCTTTCCGGACTACGAATTTGCGCGCCGGATGGTCGAATGCGCATCAGCGAACCGGCTTCTCCTGATCGCCAAATCGCGCCAAATGCTGGCCACCTGGTCTATTGCAGCGGTGCATCTCTATCGGGCACTCTACGAACCTTCGGGGCTTTACCTCTTCCTCTCGAAGGGTGAGCGCGACTCCCGGGAGTTGGTCAAACGGCTCAAGGTGATGATCCGCGAACTGCCGGAAGGTCTGGGAGAAGGTATCAAGGTGAAGGAGGGTGAGACGACCTTTCCCAATGGGAGCCGTATCATTGCCCTGCCGGCGACCGAATCGGCCGTCCGGATGCACAGCCCCGCCGGCGTCTTCTGGGATGAGATGGCTTTCACACCGCGGTCGGAAGGCATCTGGACGGCGGTCAAGCCGGCGGTTGACTCCGGGGGGACGTTCATCGGCGTCTCAACCCCCAACGGCACCGACAACGTCTTCTACCGCCTCTGGAGCGATGCTCACGACGCCTGCGCGAAGTTCCGGCTGCACTGGATGGAGCATCCGCTTCGCGACGAAGAATGGGAGCGCAGTGCCCGGCGCGGTCTTTCCGAAGAACGCTGGCGGCAGGAACAGGAGATCGACTTCAGTATCCTGGCGGACCGGGTCTATGGCGAGTTCGATCCGGAACTGCACATTCTGCAGGAGACTTACTTCTGGCGGAGGGGGCGCGGGCGGACCTTTCGCAGCATCGACTTCGGCTACCGCAATCCCTATGTGATCTGGGCGGAAGCACTGCCCGACGGCAGTCTGGTGGTTTTCGACGAATGGGAGGGGAGCGACGCGACGGTCGATTCTATGGGGCTGGCGATACGGGCGGTCGATTCCCGCAACGGACTGGCCGAGAGCGATGTCATCTGGACGGCTTGCGATCCAGCCGGCGAGCAGCGCACCGACAAGGGCCTTTCGTCGGTTGAACGGCTGAGGCGGGAAGGCTTTCATATCGTCCACCGGCCGTCGGAAATCCTGACCGGCGTCGATCTCGTAAAATCGCTGCTAAGGGATGCAAACGGCGCGGTGCGGTTCCGCTTTGCGCCGCAATGCGTCCGGACGATTGAGCATATCCGGCATTACCGGTGGGACCCGGCGGGTGGCCGCAAACCCTACAAGGACGATGTCCACGACCACGCCATGGACGCGCTGCGCTACCTCGTCGTCAGTTTGCTGGACGGCAGCAGGCCGGCCTGGTCCGGGGCGCGGGTAGCCGGGGTGGGAAGGTGATGCGCAACGCCAAAACCCCTATTTTTTCGGCTTCAATGAAGGAGGAGTAACCTGCGGGCGAGGCTTGGATGGAGGTGGATTCACCCCCCCTGTCTTTTCCATGCCCCTTAAAGGGGTTCGCGCGGGTGTTGAATCGGATGATGCCTTGCTTTCAGACATTTAGTTGATTCTCCTGACTTTCGGATGATGAGACACCGCCCTTGAGCGGGATTTCCAAGGTGATTTGACCCAACTCGCGTTGAAGATAAACGAAGGAGGTGTCGTAAAGATGCATTCCCTCCTGCGCTGTATATACTGCGACGTCTTGCAAAAGAAGTTCCCGCGTCTGACGTGATTCAGAATACTTGGCGACATAGCCATAGTATAGCAGATCGGCAGTGTGATCCCGGACAAATAACCAACCGCTGTTGACTTTGGAATCCGGGGAGCTTAGGAATTGCTCCCAAACATCCTCTTCGCCATATCGGCGGGTTGCACCGATGAGTATCCCTAGGCGGTTTGCCCAAGCGAACTTCCAGGCATAGGAGAGGATGTATGTCAGTGCCACCCCGGCAAGCGTCCCATAGCCGAGCAGTTTGGTGTCAACCCTTGCCTGGCGATCCAAGAAGAGGGCGATGGGATCCAGGGACTTCATGCCGGGAATCAACAAACTGGCAATGCCTACAAGAAGATACGAGAGAAATGCATAGAGGAATATTCGCAGGACGACTTCCAAGCCAGACTGTCCTGCCGATGCGATCAACTGCCGGCTGATGAAATAGCAGACCAACCCCGGCGTCACAATCACCAGCAGCCGAAGGGTCAGTTCGTCGATGTTCAAGTTTATTCACGGGTTAGTAACAACGTGAACCAGTTACTATTACAAAGATAATCGACCAGTTTGCACAACGCAAATAAGGGACATCTGCAATGAACCTATTCAAACGACGCAGGAATCTTGACGCGCGGACGCTCGACGGCCTGGTGCAGGTGCGCGGCAGGAAACGGTTGCTCGATGCCATGGCTGTCATCACTCCAACCCCGCGCCCCTCCCCGGAACGGCATCTGAGACGGGTTTGGGAGCCGCGCGGTCTCGAGCGGGTGATGCGGGGATCGGGCCGCTTAGAGACCGCCGGGGGTGGACTTTCATACGGCGGCAGCCGGGTGGCTTTGCACCGCTACCTGCGCGATTCGATTCCGATCATTTCGGCGGGCGTCTGGGCTTGGACGCGGCTCACCGCCACACGGCTGAACCGGACTCTGGAAGGCCCGGCCGATCAGCGCCGTGCGGCGGAGAAATTGCTTGAAGCCCTCGACGACCGCCTTCTCGAAGCCCCCTATGGCCGTGGATCGGGATTCGTCAAACTGGCCGAAGGCTACTTTCTCGAACTGTTCACTACCGGCCGGTGCGCCCTCGAGGCCGTCCTCAAGGATGATGGAAAGGGCATCGACCACGTCCGCTTCGTCGATCCCGAGTCGATAGGCTGGGAAGCGACTCCGGACGGCTGGCGCGCCTTTGTCTTGCGCCCGGCAGGCGACGGCGTGACGGCGGCGCAGCGTCGCCGCAAAGTGCCATCGGGCATCGATGAGAATACCGAAAAGGTCTATTTCGATCCGTGCTACTTCTTCTACGGAACGCTGGGGATCGACTTTGCCAACCCTCTCGGCTCGGAACCGCTGGCTTGCATCCCGTTTGTCAGCGAGATCGAGCAACTGATGCTCGAGGATATGGCGCGGTCATCGCATAATGCCGGGACCCCGCGGCTGCAAATCAAGATCGGCCGGCCCGAGCGGTTCAGTTGGGAGGGCGACTACGAATACACCGAACGTGCCAACCGGTTCTTCAACGAAGTGGTGGCGCAGTTCGGCAACCTCGAGCCAGACGACAACCTCTTCACCTGGAGCGATGTCGAAGTTACACTGGTCGGCGGATCGGGCAAGTCGTGGGAATGGCGGCTCAACCGCGAGCAGGTGATCGAAGATGTCATCACCGGGCTGAAACTCTTTCCCTGGGTGTTGGGCCGGACGCACCGTTCGACGCAGAACTGGGTCCAGTCGCAATACGATCTGCTGATGCAGGTGGTGCAGTCGCATCAACTGACCGGCGCGGGAGTTGCCGACTGGGTCGCCAATCTCGAACTGCAACTGAACGGCACGGGCTGCGTCGCGCGGAATGAGTTCGACCGCCATCCCGATCCGTTCCGGTTGGAACGTGCCCAAGCCGAACGCGCCGAATTCGACTGCATCGACCGAATGGTCGAGCGGGGCTACATCTCGCAGGAGGAAGGCAAGCGGAAGTTAGGGCTTTGATTTCCGTTCCCCTCGTTTGCAGAGGGCATCGCAGGGCGGAAATCTGAAGTTGAAGCAAGAAGTGTTTGGCGTGAGTGCCAAATCCCAAATCCAAAACCCAAATTCCAAATCTATGGACTGGCTATATCGGGAATTATCGGGGCTATTGCTGCCCGATCCGTCGAAAGGCGGCGACGACGACATCATTGCAATCAACAATCTACCTAATCCACCGCCGGTGCCGGTAACGGCGCGCGACGTTCAGATCCGTCGCTGCCGTCTGGCGGGAGATGCCGTCGATGCCGGATTTGGCCGCTTCCGGACGGCCGACCTGCCGAGACTTCTACAACTGGTACAAGGCGCTCCGGCGCTGGTCGGGCATCGCAAGGAAGGCCTCGGTGTAGCCCGGTTTTTCGGCGGCAGCCTGGAAAAGGACGACCGGACCGGCATAACCTATGTCGTGCCGAAGTTCTATTGGATGCGGGCTCATTCCGCCGCCGAAGACCTTCGCGTCAACATCGACGGCGGCATCTGGTGCGAGGCCTCGCTCGGCTTCTCGTTTCGCCGTCCGACCTGCTCGGTCTGCGGCGAAGATGTCCGCCGGTGCGATCATACGCCGGGGCGCGACTATGACGGCAGCGCGGCCTATTTCTACTATGACGACATCCTGAAGGTCTATGAAGGTTCCTTCGTCTTTCGCGGCGCTCAGCCGGGAACCGGCTTCGCGCTCGCGGCACCGAATGGCCAAATGCCGGTCAAGGTCCATCGCTTCAGATATCGGGGTGAGTGGTATGAAGTGAGCGAGTAAGCGGGTGATTGAGAAAGCGGGCGGAAAATCGTAAAGGCTCAAGGCTTAAGGCTAAAGGCTTATGGCTTAATGTCCAATTCACAACTAACAAAGGTCTATCGATGAGATTCTGCAAGATCATTTGCGCGCTCGGTGCTGTTCTCTTCGATTTGTCGTTCGCTCAGCCGGGCGTGTCGCCGGTCGGTACAGCCTCCGACTTCCTGTCGAGCGAACACACTCCCGTCATCTGGAGCGGCTCGGGCCGGATCAACGGAGCGGGGAATACCTATACGACATCCTGGCTGCAAATCGGTTACAGCCCATCAGTTGCGGCGGTCGATAACAGCAACATCGCCCGGTTCAACCCGGAGCGATTCACGCTGACTCTGAAGGTGTCGAATTACAATGTCGGGGATTCGGCGGTGGTGGGTTCAGCGCGGTTTGAACTGGCTTACGACACTACCGCGGCGGCTGCGTGGAGCGCCGATTCGACGAACCGGTTCATCCAGTCGGGCGGGTTCAACCATCCGCTCTACGGGCAGGGAGTCTATGAGGCGTTGTTGGATACGGCGCGGCGGTGGGACTATCCGTTGCGCATCCCGCGCGGCGGATTCATTCGCTTTGTCTTCGGGACTACGACGGCGGATAGCGTCAACATCGCTTGGACGCTTTGGGGGGAGAATTGATGAAAGGCTCAAGGCTTAAGGCTCAAAGGATGCTGCTGGCGTTCCTCGCCATCGGGCTCTTGACGGCGAGCGACATTGGCTCGTGGGGTCGGGGCGGTTCGCCCAAGTTCAAGGGCGGTGCAGTCGTTCTCCCGACGGTCTTCAACGATACGCTCGACGTGCTTGGTCGGACGACGCTGAAGGACAGCCTCTCGCTTTGGAACGGCGATTCGCTGGTCTTCAGTGCGACGAAGGCGGGGCGGGTTCTGGCGCGGACACCGACGGCGCTCGGCGCTTCGACGGCGATGGGTCTGTTCCTTGACAATCGGGCGGCATCGACCTCCGGCGTAACGGCGCAGGTATCGCCCTCGCTTCGCTTTCGGGGAACGGCGTGGAAGAGCGCGGCAACTGCCCAGTCCCGCACTTTCGACTGGCAGATTTGGAATCAGCCGGTTGCGGGATCGAGTGCCATCACCTCGAACCTGCTCTTTCAAGGCTCGAACAACGGCGCGGCTTATACGACGCCGATGACGCTTACGAGCGACGGCGCACTCACGACCACCGGAGCTATCACCTCCGGCGGGGATGTGAACGCGGAAGGCTCATCGGGGACATTCAGAAGTGCCGGCACGAGCGACACTCGTGTCCGCGCGGGCGGAGCAACCAATAACGACCTTTATCTCTTTGCCTCCTCTGGTGGGGCAGGGTCTGGTCGGATTCGGGTTGCGGCACTGGCAGCGGCGGGTTGGACAGGCAACCGGTCGTCCGGTCTCCTTGAGGTAACGACCTACTACAATCAGGGCGGTGCGCAGACCGGCGTTGACTTTCAAATCAACCGCTCGGACAGCGGAGCGGGGCTTGGCTTTGGCAGCGACATTCAGCGCCTCATTCGCTGCCTTGTCAATGGAGCGGCACAATTTGTCGTCAACCGGCACGGAGTGTATGCTTCTACCTGCGAAAGTCAGACCTTCGGTCCGGGAGTTATAACCTTTGCCGTCATCTCCAACACTATGCGCCTCACCGGCGACGGGGGCGGCAATACCATCGGCACTATCACCGGCGGGGAGAACGGACAGACCCTAACCCTCATCTTCCTCAACGACAAGATTACCATCACCGACGACGCGACGGAAGCGGCGAACTCGGTGAATCTCTCGGCGGCGTTCACGAGCGTGGACGGGACGGTCTTGCAACTGGTCTTCGACGGCACGAGTTGGCGGGAGGTCTCAAGGAGCGTGAACGGATGACGATAAGTTTCAAGTTTCAAGTATCAAGAACAACCGGAGGAGCAATGACCTATCGGATTGAAGACAGCGTCTTGATTGCCGAAGCCGAGACGCCCGAAGAAGCGCTCGAACTGGGCGCCAAAGTGAAAGCCATCGGAACCCGCGAGCAGATAGCAGAATCCTGGCAGCAGGCGTTAGAGTCGGCGCAACGCTGGGCGGGACTCATCGAAGTCTATGACAATCTTGCGGAGTAAATATGACCAAATCCGACCGCGAGGCGATGGATCAACTTCTGGGCTTGCACCTCGACCCGCTGAAAGAGCAACTTCACCGGCATGACGAGTCGCTCTACGGCAATGGCCGGGAAGGCCTGGTCGTCGAAGTGGACCGGCTCAAGCAACGTTCCGAAGCCGCAACGCTCTCCCGCAATCGCCGGGCTGCGCTGTGGGTCGGAGCCGTCGTCGCCGGCATCGGGAACACGCTCGCGTTCCTATTTCAGTTGATCAAGTGAACAAGTGATCAAGTGAGCAAGTGGTCAAGGGGGAATATATGAGTCTGTTGAAAAACGGCTCTTAGGTGTAATTCGTCAGCACCCCCCCTTCATTCCCCCACCTACTTAGTAGGGGGGGCAAAGGGGAGGTAGTTATTCAGCAAACTCACTTAAGAAGAAAGCATATGAAATCGATTCTCTCTGACTCGGACGGCAATTTGTCGTCAAACCGGCTTATCTTCGTGCTCGGCTGGATCCTGGCGCTCGGGGTATGGCTGTTTGAATCTATCACCGGAGCCGGGATACCCGAACTTCCGGAGTCGCTCATCTGGCTGCTCGGCATCCTAACCGGCGGCAAGGTCGGTCAGAAGATCGTGGAGCGGGAGCGGAGCGGGAGGACGTCCGACGATGCTCCGTTTTAAAACCGACGAGGTAGCCGGTGAGTGGCGTGACGGACGCCTAAGTTTGCGGCTCCGGGCGGTGGTGCGGTTCGTCGATTCGTGGGTGAAGGAGCAATGCGGCTTCGACATCGTCCTGACGTCGATCTTTCGGCCGCAAACGACCGATTCCGGCGTTCACGCAACCTGGCGGGGCGTCGATATCCGAACCCGCGACTGGCCGGAGGGTGTTGCCGAAACGCTCGCCCGAGAGGTGAACCAGATCTTCAGATATGACGTCTCTCGTCCGCAGATGAAGACGGCGCTCGTTCACGACGTCGGGCAGGGGACTCATCTGCACTTGCAGGTGAAGGCGGGGGAGGGGGCGTGGGGGTGAGGGGAAGTTGAATCACCCATCCTTGTTGACCACCTCGGATTGACAAGTATCGCCGCCGATCGTATATTGATTTACTTTAATCCTATTACACGTGAGATGAGCACAATGCCAAGAGCTATCAGGCTATTGTTGGAAGCAACTTCGACATTCAGGCTCTTTCCCGACGAACCGCCTCGTTTGCCAACAGGAGAAACTCTTGTTGAGGCACTGGGAAGTCTCCGGCCCAAAAGCGTTGAAGAGGCTCTTGCCAGTGACTGGCAGCGTGTAGGCGAAGCGCTGTGGTCTGCAATGAACAAAGTCCGAGATCAACATCCGGAACTGAGCTTTGAATCCAAATCGCGCTGAGCGACGAAGAAGCGAGATAGATGCAAGACGGCGGCCCGATCCGTTGTCGATTGTCAAAGGTAGTGAGACTAAGGTCAATCTTCATTACGGCCCACTACCCCCACCAGATATATTGAAGGGCTATGATGATGTATTGCCAGGTCTTGCCGAGACCATAACGACTCAGTTCATACGTGAAAGTGAACACCGCAGAAGCGAAGAGAAGTTGGACAGCGAAGCCATGCGATTGGAACTTAAGGCTGCGAGATCGGCATTCACCCGAGCGCAGTGGTTTGTGCTGACTCTTGGCGTTCTTACTTTAACCATTGCCGGTATTTTGGCCTATAAGGGTGCGTATGGTTGGGCTAGCGGCTTCGGGTTGCCTTCACTCGTGGCCGTTGCCACAGCTTTGCTCACCAGTGTACGCAAAGGAAAAGGCTCTTAGAAGGGTGCCAGCAACAACTCGAATAGCTCACTCTCACCTGCCCGACCGGTTGCAATCGGTTGGGCAGTGCCTTATCTTGAGGCTTTCTAATCAAAGGTTCCCCATGCGCCGCACCATCATCATCGCCTGCGGACTCGTCTTTGCCGGCTGCCAGGGCAACGCCCAGGAGAAGGTCAAACTCGACACCCAGGCCGACAAGGTCAGTTACTCGATCGGCATCGACATTGGCCGGTCCTTTAAGATGCAAGGTATCGAGATCAACACCGCCGCCTTCCTGCAAGGCCTTAAGGACGGCATCGAAGGCTCTGGGCAGATGCTCAGCGACGAGCAGATGTCGCAGACGATGCAGCAGTTCCAGTCCGATATGATGAACAAGGTCGCCGATGCCGACAAGCCGGCCGCCGACCAGAATCAAAAGGAAGGCGAAATGTTCCTTGCCGAAAACGGCAAACGGCCCGGCGTCGTTACGACCGCCAGCGGTCTGCAATACGAAGTGATCACCGAAGGCACCGGCGATCGCCCGACCGCGGAATCCTACGTCACCGTCCACTACCGCGGGACGCTGATCGACGGCAAGGAGTTCGACTCTTCCTACAAGCGCGGCGAGCCAACCTCGTTCCCCCTCAGCGGCGTCATTGCCGGCTGGACGGAAGGCCTCCAGTTGATGAAGGTGGGGTCAAAGTATAAATTCTTCATTCCGCCCAACCTCGCCTACGGACCGCGTGGAGCCGGATCGGACATCGGCCCGAATGCGACGCTGATCTTCGAAGTCGAGTTGATCGGGTTGCAGAAGTAAGGGAGCGTGGGGTACTTCCAGGTGCTCGCTTACAACGAGAGGTGATATTTGAACGTCGTCCCACGCAGGCTGAAACCCAGATCGGAAGGACTCGACTGGATCCCCGCCTGCGCGGGGATGACGAAGCAGGGGTATTACGCTTATTTTCTCAAGCAGATGAAGGGCGGTAGCCCTACCCACTAATCAGCACCCGAATCGTCGTGCCCCGATCGGGCGCCGACTCGGCGACGAAAATGCGCCCGCGGTGAAAGTCCTCGATGATCCGCCTCGATAGTGAAAGCCCCAATCCCCACCCCCGCGGCTTGGTAGTGTAGCCCGGACGGAAAATTTCCCGATGAAGGCGTCGCGGCAACCCGACGCCTTCATCGCTCACGTCGATCGCGACCCTTCGACCCGGCTTCGATCCGATCACCTTTAGCGCCCCCGAGCGGCCTTTCATCGCCTCGGCACCGTTCTTGACCAGATTCTCAATAACCCATTCGAAGAGCATCGGGTTGACCGCAGCCTGAAGGTCAGCCGGAACTTCGACGGTTATGGCAACCTGATTGCCGGCGGTCTCGGGCAGACGGCGGCGGATGTAGTTTGCTGCCGATTCAACCACCGGCTTCAGTGCCGTCCTTGTGAGCGGCGCGGAAGAGCCGATCTGGTTGAACCGCTCGGCAACGGTCCGAAGCCGCTCCAGATCGCGCGCCATTTCTTCCTTCATTGCCGGATCGCCGCCCCGTTCGCCGAGCAGTTCAACCCAGCCGTAAAGCGAGGTGAGCGGCGTCCCCAACTGGTGTGCCGTTTCGCGCGCCATACCGACCCACACCGACCGCTCTTCACCCTTCTTGATGCTGACGAATCCAATGTAGCCGATGAGGATCAAGCCTCCGACCAGTGCCACCTCGATATAGGGGAGCAGTCGCAGCCGTATGATCTGGGGTGTGTCGCCGTAGCAGAAGTAGAAGGTAAGATTGAATTCCGGAATGGCGATTTCGACCGGTTGATTACCGGCACTTAGCCATTCGCGCTGGTAGTCCGCTGCCCGCAGTCTTGCGGCATCATAAGGAAGGGCTTCGAGTTCCGGCACTCCGGACCAGGACATCGGCAGTCCCTGCCCGTCGGCGACGATGAGCGGGAAGTCCTTGGTCGCCATTTCGGAGAGATAGGCGTTTAGCGCAGCGTCATCACCGGCGGTGAAGAGGGACTTGAACCGCTCGACCTTAAGCGTCAGGTAACGGCGCGACGACTCGCGAAGATCGTTCACCATCCGGTCGGTGTAGTAGAGGACGCCGAGAACGATCGCGACCGCCGCTGCGAACATCGCCCCCTTGAAACTGCCAATATAGCGATAGGGGATGATCATAGCGCTCCTTACTCCCCACTAATCAGTGAACCGGGTGCATTTGGGCGCGCAGTGTCCGGTAATCGCCACGTTTCAAGTCAAGGCGACGCATCCAGATCATCATCAGTCCGGCCAGCATCCAGAGGGCGCTGCTGATAGCCAGCGTCACCGGGCGTCCGAAGAGGCTCATGGAGGCCAGTCCCAGGAGCGGCGCAAACGAGCCCCTGATGCTCGTCGCAGCCACATGCACCGACTGATAGATGTTCGAGTCCTCACCGCCGGAAAAGCGGATAGACGAAAGATTCCATAGCACCACGACGCCGCTCATCGCGATACCGAAAACGGCGAACGCCGTATGAATGGCCATCAGCCGTAGGGTGCCGGTGAAGAGCAGCGCGGACAGCAGCAGCAGCGGATAGGTCGCGAGCAGCCAGAAGGTCAATGTCCCCATCCGGTGCGGCGTCGAACGGTCGAAGAACCGTCCGCAGACCGGAATAGCCAGGATCATTGCGGTCTTCATCACCGCGCCCTGGGCAGTGCCGATCTGACGATAGGTTAACTCGAGGTCGTCAACAAGATAGAGCGGCACCACCGGCAGGATCATCATGAAGGCGATGCCGTAGAGCATGAAAGCGGTCTCGAAGCGGAGGAAGTCGGGGCGCTTCGTCAGCAGTTCGATCATCTGGGCTACCGGTCGGTAAGCGAGACGGCCGCCCAGTTCGACCCGGTCGCCGGATGCCCGCCGAGTCGGTATCGTCCCCAAAAGATAGACTGCGCCAAAGAGGATAAGCGCCATGGGGAGGAAGATATGGCGATAACCGGTATCGACACGGTCCATGTAGATGCCGGCTCCGAAAGCCAGAATCCCCGCGATGCCCATCGCCAGCGACTGTGCCAGGCCATAGACCCGCCCGGTGCGCCGGGGATCGGTATGCTGCTGCAAGACCCGGTTCTCCGCCTGCCCGAAGAGCGCTTGAATGAAAAGATGATAGAGCAGCCAGATAGCCAGCAGGTGTCCGACCCCGGAGAGAAACATCCCGCTCGCCACCGAAAGCGCGCCCAGACTGCCGAAGAGGAGGATGAACTTCCCCTGACTACGGCCTTGCATCAACCTCGCCCACCAGAGCGACGAGGCAGCGCCGAGCGGGGCGATCATGGTCAGCGCGGTTACCTCAAGGGCCGAGGCTCCGAGCGACTTACGGGCGATCACTTCTCCGAATCCGAGCAGACCGGGAACCGCCCCCATCAGTGCGGCATAGGTCATATACCGCGTAAGGTGCGAGGGTGACTCGGCTCTCTGACCCGCGACAGGCACTTCCGGAGCGGTGGTGATGGCGCCCGCCTCCTGAAGGTAGTGACGGGGCCGGAAGCGGATCAAGCGACCGATGATGGACATAGGGATATATTACGACCGGAGCAAAGCAAAGATGCGAAGTTAGGCAGTGTTGGCGCTGCGTTTTCAAGAAAATGGCAAAGGGCTGCCGCATAGGACAGCCCCTCGCATCACCTAACGGCGCAAAATGCTGCATCGCACTTGGAAGAAACCTCTATTGCCTGGTCCTGTTCCGGCCCAGCGCAACGGTCGAACCGAGCAGAGCAGCATATTCGTCGGGACTCTTAAGGATCCGAACCGCCTCAGAGATTTGGGGATCGTCGTCGAGGGAGGCTTTGATGCGCCCGTCCCGGCCCTGGGTTGCATTCGCGATCTCCCGCTCGAGATTTTGCCGGATGAACTCCCGCAGGGCCGGAGTCGTCGCGCGGCTGTCACGTTGGAGGTGCGCTTCGAGGGAATCGAGGAGCGTGAAATAGCGTTTGTCGAGTGAATCGGTCCGGCCAATGTCGCGAAGGGCTTTAAGATCCGATTCGCCTCGCAGCGGTGGTGTGAATTTGGCGCTGTCGAGGAACCGGTCGAAAGACTTCAGCAATCCCGCATCGACTTCGACGCGCTGCGGCTTGCCAAACCTGGTGATCCAGTCGCTGACGAAGGTGAAGAAGAGGTCGCGACGGAACATTTCCACTCCGGCCGGATCGACGGGCGGGAATTCGACCTTTACATCTGGAGTGATACCGCCGCCGCCGAAGACGCTGCGACCGGCGCGGGTGGCGAACTTGGGATGCGCCGAATCGCCGTCGGCACTTGCCGTCTGGTCCGGTAGTTCGACGGACTCGCCGGCGTCCTCGTCATCGCTGCCGAACGCGACTAAACTGTCGGATACCGTTCGATCGCGCTGGATGAGACGGCCCGAGGGAGTATAGTAACGCGCAGTCGTGATCTTCAAAGCTGCGCCTTCGTTCAGATTGATGACCGATTGCACAAGGCCCTTGCCGAAGGTTGTCGTTCCCACCAGCACTCCGCGGTCGAGGTCTTGAATGGCTCCGGCGACTATCTCGGAAGCCGAAGCGCTGCCTCCGTTGATCAACACCACCAGAGGGATTTCGGCAGCCTTGGGTTCGCCTTTGGCTTCGAATGTCCGGTCCGAGCGCGGCACCCGGCCCTTGGTGGAAACGATCGGATCGCCGGGCTTCAAAAACTCCTTGGCGACATCGATTGCGGCCGGGAGCAGGCCGCCCGGGTTCGACCTAAGATCGAGTACCAGCCCCTTGGGTCGTTTCGCCATCAGCATCGTCAGGGCGCTGTCGAGTTCCTTACCGGCGCGGTTAGAGAAGTGCACCAGTTTCAGGTAGGCGATGTCGTTGTCGAGCATCCCGGCATAGGAGACATCGCGCACCCGAATCAGTTCACGGGTAAGAACGTAGTCCAGCGGCCGGTCGTAGCCCGGACGACGCACGGTGAGGGTAACGTCGGTGCCCTGCGGTCCCCGAATGAGACGGGAGGCGTCCGAGGTGGTGAACCCGGCGGTGGACTTACCATCGACGGCGATGATAACATCGCCGGCGCGAAGTCCCTTGCGAGCCGCGGGGGTTTCCTCGATGGGCGAAATCACCGTCAGTTCCCGCTTTGGCCCCCGCAGACCGATCTCGATCCCAACCCCGCCGTATTGGCCATGGGTGATCACCTCGAGGTCTTCGGTCTGGTCCGGCTCGTAAAAGACCGTATAGGGATCGAGCGTTCCGAGCATCCCGCGAATGCCGGCCTTGATGAACTTGTCGCTGTCGATCTCCTCGACATAGTTCTTGCTGATTTCGCGGTAGATGTCGCCGAAGAGTCGGATCTGGGAGCCTGTGCCCCGGTAACGCGCCTCTTGATCTACGGCTGTGCTGCGAGGCTCCTGGGCGGTGAGCAGTCCCACCGCGAGGAGCGATGCCAGCCCCCAAATCGTAAGTCGTTTCAACACTATCGATTACCTTTTAAAATGCGGATGACTAATGACCAATGATCAATGAAGCAGCGGTCGGGCGTCATCGACACGGGTCATTAAAATGCGTTTCCTGCCTGCAGCGATAACAGCGTCTGCGAGGCTATTCCTCCCGACGGGAAGAGATGCCCCAGTTGCAGATGCAGCGGCCCGAAGACCGTATCGAACGCGAAGTAGATCGCGGCGCCGAACAACCACTCGCGCTGCTCGAAGACCCGCGGTGGATTGTCCCAGGTGGCTCCGGTGTCGAACCGGATGCCGACGTAACTATCGGCGACGATACGGCTCAGGAGGTCATAGCGAAACTCAGCACCGCCCGACAACTGATGCTTGCCGGTCAGTTGATCGAGATGCAGTCCCGGAAAGGACTCGAGACCGCCCAACCGGGGCCGTTCGTCGAACGGCGTCTGCGGCGACGAGGTAACCCCCTTTAATCGCAGCCCAAGGGTATGCCGGTATTTCGGCGTGGCGAACGATTCCCAATAGAACCTCGTCTGCCAGAACTCCCGGCCGATCCGGTCGGCATCGGTCAAGGGGCGAACGGCGGTCTCAAACGAAAGTCCGGCGCTGACGCCCTGATTGGGATAGGGCCGGCGATCCTCGGTGTCGAGGGCCAGTTCGCCGCCTAACGCAAGAAGCGTATATTGCTCACTGGTGCGATTGGGACGCGACGCGCCGTAACGGCCCTGATGTTCCTCCCAGCGACCGGTTATGCGCAAGCCGCCCCAATCGGGCGCTTCGCCGCCGACTTTGACGATCGCGCCGCCGCGCCATTCGCGATACGAGCCTACCCGTGCGTGATACTGGTCGTAGATATCCCGTTCGCGCCACCGGTAATGTCCCTCCAGGCTGAACGTCGCCGGATAACCAAAAAAACGGTCGGCCTCCGAGGAAAGGCTATGTCGGACGTCACGTTGACCGGGTGACGTGAAAAGCGATAGCCGGGCCGCATAATTCGCCGGACTGGGCAGACTCACCTCGGCAAAGCCGCGAGCGCCTTGCTCATCGTGGTAAGCCAGTCCGAGCCGCACTTGCGGAGCCGGATACTCGATGATCTGGACACGGAGCATCCAGGCGGATCCCGGTCCGCCGGTGCGTTCAAGCGAAGGATAAACCCCCCTGAAGAGACCGGTGGCGTAGAGGTTCGCCGCGGCTTTGCGCACCCCCTCGCGGGTTATGACTTTCCCGCGACGAAGCGGTATCTCACGTTCCAGTCCGGTTGTGGGAACCCGCTCCAATCCGATGAACTGGATGTCGCCCAGCCGACCCTCGTCCACCGTAACCACCAGCGTCCCGGTCGCCGGATCAAACGACTTCCTGGCGACCTCCGCTACCGGATAGCCCGCTTCCCGGTAACGGCGTTCTATGATCCGGCAGACGCCGGCGACGGCAATTGAGTCGTAGTTCTGCCCGCTGAGTGCATCGAACCGGGACAATAGATCGCGGCTGTCGAGCATCCGGCAGCCGATCAGCACAACCCGTCGAAGAACCGTCGGGTTTGCAGGTGAAAGTGCTGCGGCCGACGCTGCCGTATCGCGGCTCGCTCGCTCCTCCAGGAGGTGCAGGATACCGGGAAGCGCCTTTCTTGCGGCTTCGCGGCCGGCTTCAAGGAAGTCGTCGAACGCCTCGACCGGGGCGCTGGCAAGATCGCCGAGTTCGGGCCTGATGATAAGGTCGGCGCCTGCCAGGGAGTTGGCCATCGTTTCGCGCTCGAGGATGGTTGTCACTTGATCGACGATCTGCCACGGTTGATAAGGCAGTCCGGCCGGCTTGAGCGGCGAGGTGGCATCGACCGCAATCACGATACTCCCCAGTTGGCGCGCCGCCGAGACTGGGATGTTCTCGGCAATGCCGCCGTCGATGAGCAACGAGTCGCCGTAGGGAAGCGGATCGAACAGCAGCGGTAGAGCCATCGAACCGCGCACTGAGGGGGCCGGATCGCCCCGCTCGATCACCACCATCGAGCCGGTAACGAGGTCGGTCGCTACGATCCGAAGCGGCACCGGAAGATCGTCCCAATGCTTGCTCGAGCGCGCCGGCAGTTGAAGCGTCAACCAGAGAAGACGGTCGTAAAGGGCTTGGCCGGGCGAGATCGCAGCCGGGACAATCGGGGTCAGGTCTTCCCCCAGCCGCAAAGTTACCAGATGGCGGGACTGGTTGGCGCGACGCGCCAGAGGAAGGCTGCGCCGTTCCGGCTGATCGAGGAAGATTTCGTTCCAGTCCACAGCCCGCAGGTGCATCTCGATGTCGCGGCCGTTCCAACCGCAACTGTAAAGTGCCCCCACCAGCGCTCCGACCGATACTCCGGCGATCCCGCCGATTTCAACACTTGCAGAATCGAGAACCTGCAAGACCCCCACATGAGCCAGGCCTCGTGCGCCTCCTCCCGAAAGCGCCAGCACCAGGGGCGGCTTGGCGCCGTTTTCGGCACCCGGTGAGGAGATGGCGGTTGCACAAGGCGCAAGAATAAGCGCCAGCAACAGGATTCCTCCTGCCGGATCGAGTGGATGGGGACAGAGGTGGCGGTTCCTCCGGAATGTTCCCCCCGGCCGACTCTGCATCAAGGCAGAAGCAGTAGTTTCAGTTTACGGGGTGCTGAATTCAAGTCGGCTCCGATCCGGGCTTGGACGACGTATAGCCCGGCGGGATGCCCTCCTGCATTCCAGTCCCAACTGAGGGCGCCATCGTCGCGGCTCTGCAACCTGACTCCCCCGACCAATCGGCCGGCGAGATCATAGACCCGAAGATCAACCGGCTCGCTCGGAGCCGTCTCGATTGATATGGTCGTTCGGGCGTTGAACGGGTTGGGGTGAGCGTTCAGGATCGATTTTCGGGCCGGCATCGGGTCCGGTTCAAGAAGCGCCATCAAGAGCGTCAGGCCATCCCGGGTGAACCGGTCCGGACCTGAAACCGGCATCAGCCGCACCTCGCGACTTCCTTCGCCCTCAATTGGACGCCAAAGCGCGCGGATTCGTTCCCCTTCGGCATAGCCTGAACCGCCCGGCTCAGTCTCGCCCCATATAGCTGCCCCCTGACGGAGACCCTGCAAAGAATTCAGGCCGGTTTCCAAGGCACCGCAGATGTTACCCTCGCCATCGAAGAACTGGATAGTCCCGGTCAGGGGCGGCTCAAGCCATTCCAGGATGAGGCTCTGATTTTCGGGACCGGGGGCGTCATAGATGGGGTTAGAGGCGGCTACGAACCGGATGCGGTGTCGGATAATCCCCTCGACTTCCGGGTAGATCAAGGTGTCCGAGCGGCGCATTTTTAACTTGTATCCGTTACCGGGCGCGAGGTCGCCGAGGTTATTGAAGCCTTCCTCGACGGCCCAGAACCGGCCCGCTCCATCCTTGACATGCAGCAGATTGTCCCGCACCGATGCGAGGGCCTCAGGGGCGTCAAGCGGAGTTTCGGGCAGATAGGCAATCGTATTCCAGCCGGTCAGAAGCGGTATGGGGGACTCCGCGGCGACGAGTTCACCGGCAAAGACGACCTCGGCGGCTTCAGTCAACCAGACGTGATATCCGGCAAGCGGATTCCAGTCTCCTAACTGATCGATATTCCAGTCCGGCAGGATGAACCGGCCGAAGCCGTTCTTGATGAGGATCAAGCGGTCGTCATCGATCAGACGTGCAAAAATACTCGCGACCGATGGCGGATCGGTGCTCACCGGGGCACTGACGAGCGACCAGCCGCGGGGAAGCGCCAGGGTGACGCCGGGCCTTGCACCAGCCTGCCGGGGCGGAGACCAGAACGACCTGTCGCCCTCGGCATCGAACGCCTGCACTTGATACTCGAACTCGTCGCCCCGGAACCGGTCATCCCACTCGGTCGCATCAAGACTGTCGGCAAGCACCGCCTGGTCTTCATAGGCCGCCAGCGGCCCGATGTCGTCGATGAAGGCTATCTCATCGTTGCGCCGCGAGCCAAATTGGTAATGCCGGAACCGGATGCGCCGCATTGCATCGGCTTCACCGCCGGTGGTCCACCAGGCCCGCCGCCAGCCGTTGGAATTGCCGGTCAGGACCGGCCCGAGGTTCTGATCGTTCAGCACCAGATTACGGGTGCTATCGCCCGGCAGAGGATGCCACTCGAAGCCATCGCTGGAGATTTCGCAAGCCAGACCGTGTCCGTTTTGGGTGCGCAGGTTGTAATTGACCCAGGCCCAAATAGTGTCGGGCAGGGGGATTTCCTCGCGGAGGGTGAGCGTCGCCATGATCGAAGCGATCGAAGCGCGGTAGGAACGCTGGCCGCTGTGTTGATCGACCTGCGAAATGGCGAAATTGACCCGCTCCCAAAGCGCGCCGCCAGACTCGGCATCGTCGAAGATCGGCTCTACGGGCCGTTGCACCCGCACCCGGTAGCCTGACGGGGGATTGTCGTCGTCCTCAACCTCATCCCACACAAGGTGGACTGCGTCTGCTTCGGGTCGATAGATCGCTTCGAATCCGGTTACCGCGGGTGGCCTTAGAACGCGGGAGGGAAGGTCGGCAAACTCCGCCACCGCCAGGCAGGTCTCAATATTCTCCCGCACCAGCGGTTCGACCCGGTTGAGCGGCGGCCAAAAGAAGTCCTCCACCGAGCCGACCTCGACCGTGTAGGCGTAGATTGGACGGTGCTCATCGGAAAAATAGAGCCAGTCGTCGCTCGACCCGTTGACACGGTAGATGATCTCCCAGGGGGCACCGACGAGATAGTCGTTTTCAAGAGCCATCCGGCGGCCCAGGGCGTTGAAGACGGCCAGATCGGGCGGCTGGAGGAAGTCGTAGCCGACCGGATAGAGGCAGAGGTTGCTGTAGGAATGGAAGTAGATTGAGATGCTGAAGCGGCGATTGTTGACCCACCGGCGAACCGCATCGGTCTCGGGCTCCGAGAAGGCGCTCGGTCCACGATAGGTCTCGGAATTGCCGCTGGGGCTCGAGCCGACGTTGTCGAAACCCCACTGGAAGCCGAAATTGCGGTTGAGATCGACGCCGATCGTGCCGTCGCCGTTGTTGCGCATATTCTTACGCCACATCCCGCCGCCGTCGGGGTTGGAGCGCTCGTTCTCGTAGTATCCATCCGGGTTGTGACAGAGGATGAACCAGAGTTGACGTTCATCTACGAGTCGGGTGATGCGGTCGTCGGCGCCGTAGTTGCCGATCAGGTGCTCGATCACTCCAAAGAGGACCTCGGCGGTGATCACCTCCCGGGCATGGATAAGTGAGGTGTAGAGCGCTTCCGGCTCATCCTCCTCGTCCTCGTCGGGATTGTCGGAGACCTTGACGGCATAGATCGGGCGGTCCTGCAGACTGCGCCCGATGACGACCGGCTCGCTGACGAGGTCGGAGGCGATCTCGCGCAGTTCGTTCATCCGGGCGACGATTTCAGCAAAGGTCATGTAGCCGCCCATATCGTCGCGACGTGCGGCTCCGAGGCGGCGGGCAAAGAACGACTCGACATCCTCGATGGCGACGTAGTAGTTTAGGCCGAGCGAGTTCAGCCGCGCGCGGTCGGAGTCGTCCCGGAGCGCGACCTCGACCATCCCGTCGGGGGAGAGGTGCGTCAGGTCGAGCCCGGCAGCCTGCAGGCGCTCAAAGTCCCGATAGTCCTCCACCGCCACACGCACCAGTTGGGTGGCGTGCAGCGGTGCGAGAAGGGCTATTAGCAGTGTTGCACCGTTGATTATCCTACTGAATCGGGTCATTCTTCGCTCCCTTATAGCCTTCAGAAACCTGCCGGACGAAGGCGTCCGGCGAGCACAAGTATCTTTGTCGCTCAATGTTCTCAATTCCTCACCTCCTTCAACACCATCCCCTTCACCCCCGTCCCGGCATGAATCTGCATCGCAAGCGCCTCCGCTTTCGACCGGTCAGTGAACCGTCCGACGGTTACTGCGATCAAGTCCCTGCCGTCGGGATACTTCTTCGTGACATACTCCACTTTGCCGAACCGCGCGATACGGCGGGCGAAAGACTCGGCACCGGAGCGTGACGAAAAGGCGCCGGTTTGCACCGTCCATAAAGACCCCGGCTCCGACAACAAAGGACTCGCCATCGTATTCGCATCGGAGGCAGCCTGAGCGGCGCGTCGGTGCTGGTCGAGACGGTCGCGCAGGAGGATTTCGAGTGCAGGGCTTGGATTCAGTTCCAAAGCCCGGCTGAAACAAGTCTTTGAAACGGCACCATCCGCCTCGAACAAGCCGCGAAGGAACTGCCCGGATGCGGTCGAGTCCGGGGTCGATGCGAGCGCAGCCTCGAGCGCAGCGACATCCGAGGCGTGATAGAGCTCGACCAGCGCTTCATCGGGGAGCGCGGCGAAGGCAGTAAGGCTTCCCGTCGTCAATAATAGAGCGAGAGCGCTCATTCCTCACTTATGATTGGTGCCTAATCTGCTTTTGCTCCCCCGATAAATCGGGAAGCCACCAGTAGTCTCTTTTGCATTAGCATCAGCATTATTAATCAGTGCAGAAAAGAGTTGACTTGGAGGGCGGACTATCTTGTCTGCCCTTGCCTAATAGGAACTCTTCATCAGGGCGGACAGGAATATCCGCCCTCCAGGAACGGCAACAATAATCTGCACCTCCTAATAGCATCAGCATCAGCATATCACTTTCTGCGGTCGCCGTAAAAGGTGTGCCATTCGCCGCACGCCGGGCACCTCGGCAGGATCCGCTCGGCTTCCGCCCCGCACGACCGGCAGTAGAGCGATAGCGATTTCGCAATCAATGCCTGGACCATTCGGTCGAGATGCCGTCCGGCTTCGTCGTCGGCACCCCGCCGCCTCAGGAGTTGCGTCTTCAGGAGCAACAAGGTCGCGTCGTCGGGATTCGACTCGAGCGCCCGGTCGCAGAGGTCGAGTGCGTCGTCCACCTCGCCCTTCTTGGACTTCAGATCGATGAGGGCTACCGCCAGCGCGCGATTGGCCGGCGCCTGTTCGAAGGACTTTTTCAAGATAGATTCGACCTCACCGAAACGGCCCAGATCGTAGAGGAGCGGTTCGAGCAGGGAGAGGGCAAGGTGCGCCTGATCGGGTTGTTCGCGCATAAATTTCGAGAGCCACTCGAAGGCGTCGTCGCCGCGGCTCTCGCGGGTGTAGGAGGCTGCAATGTGGAGCATCCCGGTGGGCGCCTGGGGATCGACCCGCATCGCATCCTTGAAGGCGACGCGCCCGTCATGTTCCTTGCCGGCAGCGCAGAGCGCTTCGCCCTCCTGCAACAGGTAGAGGGCCATTCGCCGGTCGTCGGGACGGCCGGTTACGGAGTTGAGTTTCTTCAGCGACTCGGCCGCATCGCGCCAGCGGTTCTGATGTTCCAGCAGTCGCAGCCGGATGATGAGGTCGTCGGGCGTCCCCGGGTCCAGGGATCGAGACCGGTCGAGGTAGCGATGGGCGCGGTCGAGGTTGCCGGCTTGCTCGTGGTCACAGGCGAGTTCGCGGTAGATCGCCGCGAGGACGTGAGGCGGCTGGTCGGCACGGACCGAAAGTTCGAGGTGAATCTGCGCAGCGCGGCGCGGCTTGCCCATCTGCCGGAGAATGCTCCCCAATTTCAGATAGGCGTCCATATGATCGGTATTGGCGCGGATGGCGTCGGCAAAGGCGGACGCGGCTTCGCGCAGCCGCCCGGCGAGGAGGTGGTTCAGCCCCTCGGTATAGGGATCGCGCGGGATGACGCGCCGGGTTTGCTGTTTTTGCCACCAACTGTAAGCCGCAACGCCGACGATAGCCGCCAGCGCCGCGACGAACATCCAGAGCAGGCCGCTGTCAGGCTGAGGAGTCATTGGAGCCGGGCCTTTCGGGGTGAGGTGGAGGTGTCGTTCACTCTTCGCCTCCGTCGGCCATCAGTTCATCGTCGAGCGTTACGGTCCGCAGACGGTCGAGTTCGGTGCGGAGGCGGCTGATCTCCTTATTTGCCCGGTGCAGTTTCATCCGGTGCTGCACTTGATTGACCGCTGCAATCAGTGCGGCCAATATAATGCCGACCGCGAATGCCGCGTAGGCGACGAGGTAGAGCGGCACCGGCTGCGACTTCCAGGTCCAGAGCATCACTTCGACGCTCCCGGCATTCTGCATCGCAAAGCCGGCCACGATCAAGGTTACCGCGCCGATGATCGTCCAGCGTATTATCCACATAGTGCCTTCCTTACGGCCGATTCAGGCCGGTTCCTTCTGCCGATTGCCCGAATGTTGAATATAGACTCCCCGCCCGGCGAAAGCAAGCCCGACGCGCAGGATTGCCGGATAGGGTTGGGGGCAGTGTATATTGTGAGCCGGATGATTATTCAAGTTCCGCCTCGCTTGCATGTCCCGTAGAAGTCATAACGCAACATCGACGGAAGCCACTCCAACGAGATTTGCCGGGTCGATCATACGGCGTTTCAGGGCTGAATGCCGCCGGTTGGGCATCCTGACGCCCGGCAGTTGCAGCCTGGTTGCCTGTTCGGGAGGACCCGACTCGGCAGCGCTGCTCGATCTGGCGGTTGGACTAACCCGTGAAACCGATGCCCGCATCCGGGTGGCGCATTTCGATCATTCGCTTCGTCCTGAGTCGGCAGGCGAAGCCGAAGCCGTCGGTCAAATGGCGCATAAGTATGGCGTGCCATTTATCACCGGACAGGCCGGTGCGGAGATCGCACACGCTCCGGATGGGCTGCACGCCGCAGGACGACGACTACGGTACCGTTTTCTGACTTCCGCCGCTCGCGAGTGGCTTGCCGAAGAGCCGGAAGCGTCCAACGTCGCGATTCTGCTTGGACATCAGCAGGACGACCAGATCGAAACCGTCCTGATGCGGCTCCTTGCCGGCTCCGGAGTCGAAGGACTGGGAGGGATGGCGGAGCAGATTATGGGGGAAGGCGATCTGCGCATCCGGCTGGTCCGGCCGCTGCTGTCGTTTCGCCGGGAGGAACTCGAAGCCTATTGCCGCGAACGCGGCCTGGCTTACTTCACCGATCCGAGCAACGACGAGTCGCGCTATCCCCGGTCGGCGCTGCGAAAGACGATCATTCCGCTTCTTGAGGCGCAGTTCGGGCCCGTAGTGCGCAAGGGTATCCTTAGATCGGCGGGACTGATTCGCGAAGCCGGCAGCGAGATGGCTCGAATGATCGACGAGGCAGAGCACAATTCCCGTCTCGATGCCGGTCCGGGCTGCGTAACTCTTGATTATGTCCGCTATGCTTCGTATTATAGTTTGATTAGGCAGGGACTGCTCCAACGCGCAGTGCGGCAACTGCTTATGGCAGGCAGGAGCGATGCGATCCCGCTTCGCATTGCGCTGGAGCGATGCCAAAAGGCCGATGCGGCGATCCTCACCGGACGTCGCGGTCCGACCGAAATGGGCGGGGGCGTCGGCATCATCAGGTCCGGCTCGACGATCCGGATATATCTTGCGCCGGTCGAATGGCGCGAAGCGTTGTTGCGACCGGGTGAGAAGTTCTACCTGCCGGACGGCAGCCTGATAATCATCGAGCAGGTTGCCGCCGCCGCGGTCCGACTTCCACCGGTTTCAGGGGAACTTGTCATCGACGGCGATGGACTGCCATCGGAGGGCCTTCTGATCCGGCCGGCCCGTCCCGGCGACCGCATGCTGCCGCTGGGCGCCGGTCATCCCTGCCGCGTGTCCGACCTTCTCCGGGCTGCCGGAGTGCCGCTTGAGCAGCGGCGAACGGCTCCGGTTCTGATCGTTGGCAGCGACATCGCTGCCCTGCCTCCCTATCGCATCGGGGAGCATTTTCAACTTCGAGCGGCCACCCGCCGCGCCCTGCTGATCCGCCTGGAGCGTCGATCGCAGGCTGACATCTAAAGGACGTTATGAACGAACATACCCCTCCGCCGGGCGACCGCAAGCGGAGCGGAGGCAGGAAGCGGCGTCCGCCGACCTTGCCCGACGACCAGATGGACTGGCGTCGGAAGTGGTTGCGGATGCTGACGCTTTGGGCGCTGATCGTGCTGGTAGCCTACATCCTATACAACTACCTGAACGTTACGGAGAAGCCCGAAGTTCGCAAATCCTTCACTCAATACCGGCAACTGATCGAGTCCGATCAGATCGACGCCGCCGACATCATCGACCGCGAGTTGCACGGCCGCCTCAAGGACGGCACGGCCATCGTTGTCACCCTCCCTTTTATCGACCAGCAGATGCTCACCGAATGGGACAGTCTGCGAATCGACTATCAGTTCAAGGAAAAGACGACCAACTGGGTCGGTCAGATCCTGATCTCATTCCTGCCCTGGCTTCTGATTATCGCCTTCTGGATCTATCTCTTCCGGCGGATGCAGGGCGGCGCCGGCGGGCCGAAGGGGCTCTTCTCGTTCGGTAAATCGCGCGCCAAACTCTCGATGGAAGGCAAGCCACGCATCACCTTTGCCGACGTCGCGGGGTGCGACGAAGCCAAAGAGGAACTGAAGGAGGTGATCGATTTCCTCCGCGACCCGAAGAAGTTCTCGCGGCTCGGCGGGCGCATCCCCAAGGGTGCGCTGCTGCTGGGGCCTCCCGGAACCGGCAAGACGCTGCTGGCAAGGGCGGTCGCAGGGGAAGCCGAAGTGCCGTTCTTTTCGATGTCGGGTGCGGACTTCGTCGAAATGTTTGTCGGTGTCGGCGCGGCGCGGGTGCGCGACCTCTTCGAGACCGGTAAGAAGCACGCCCCCTGCATCATCTTCATCGATGAGATCGACGCCGTCGGGCGGCATCGCGGAGCCGGTCTGGGCGGCGGTCACGACGAACGCGAGCAGACCCTCAACCAGTTGCTGGTCGAGATGGATGGATTCGAGTCGAACGAGGGTGTCATCCTGATCGCCGCTACCAACCGCCCCGACGTCCTCGACCCGGCGCTCACCCGACCGGGCCGGTTCGACCGCCAGATCGTCGTCGATCGCCCCGACGTCCGGGGCCGCGAAGGAATCCTGAAGGTGCACACCAAGGAGATTCCACTTTCGGGCGACGTCCGACTCGAAGTCCTCGCCAAGGGCACTCCCGGCCTGGCCGGTGCCGAACTGGCCAACCTTGCCAATGAAGCCGCACTGCTGGCAGCCCGCAGGGGCGCCCAGCAGGTTTCGATGAACGACTTCGAGGAAGCCAAGGACAAGGTGATGATGGGCACCGAGCGGAAGAGTCTGCTCATATCGGAGGACGAAAAGCGCCAAACCGCTTTTCACGAAGCCGGACACGTCCTCGTCGCGAAACTGACTCCCGGCAGCGATCCTGTCCACAAGGTGACAATCATCCCGCGGGGGCGGGCGCTTGGCCTGACCCATTACCTGCCACTCGACGAAAAGCACAACTACAGCCGCACCTACCTCCGGTTGACGCTGTCGCACCTGCTCGGAGGCCGCGCTGCCGAGAAGATCGTTTTCAACGAATACTCGACCGGAGCCGGCAACGACATCGAGCGGGCGACCGAAATTGCCCGCAAAATGGTCTGCGAGTGGGGAATGTCCGACCGCCTCGGGGCGATTGCCCTGGGTCAGAAGCAGGAGGAGATCTTCCTGGGACGGGAACTCTCCACCCATCGAGACTTTAGCGAGCGTACCGCGCAGGAGATCGACAGCGAAATACGCCGCATCGTCGGCGACGCCGAGCGCTCGGCGGAGAAGACTCTCCGCGAGAATCTCGACAAGTTGCGGCTGGTCGCGGAAGCGCTCCTCGAGCGGGAAATCCTCGACGGCGACGAAATCGACATCTTGATGAAAGGCGGCAAACTACCGCCGGTCAACCACCGGACGGTTGAGAAGCCCGCGGAAGCGTCTTCTCGGGATGGGTCCGGTGCAGCGCGCCGGGAGAGACGTCAACGGCGGCCGCAACGGCCCTTCAGCGAGCGGCGCCCTCAGTCGTCAGCCCGCCCGTCCGGCGATACCGGCGAGAGCCGCAGTCCCCGACCGGGAACACCGCCTCCCGCCGGAAAGACTTCCGACGACGGCGCATCGCGGTCACCGTCGCAGTTGAGACGGGACTTCGCCCGACAGCACGGGGTCGTCAGCAGCCGCGACCCCGAGAACCGCCGTCCGCTCCCCTCCGAAATGGCGCGTCGCCGGCGCGATGAGACTCCCCGCAGCGACTCGCCGGCCGAAGCGTCGCCGCCGACCGCTGCCGCCGGGGAACCTCCAGCGGCGACGGGTGAAGCGGCGCATAGTGCCGAGCGCACTTCGTCCAGGCGGCGTCGCAGCCGTCGCCCTCGCAGCGGCAGCCGCCCAACCCCATCGGGAGGCGAAGGTGCCGGAGGAAGTTCACAGGCAGATACGCCCTCCAGCGGGCCGTCCGAACCGCGAAGCGCCGACAGCGATGGATGAGGACAAAATCCGCCGTGCCGTGAGGCTTATCCTCGAAGGTATCGGAGAAGACCCCGACCGCGAAGGCCTCGCCGGGACGCCCGACCGGATCGTCCGGATGTTCGGCGAAATCTACAAGGGGGTCGGGGTCGAGCCGTCCGAAAAGGTGTCGCTCTACACCTCGGAAAACCAGGACGAGATGATCGTCGTCAAGGACATCCCGTTCTATTCGATGTGCGAGCATCACCTGCTCCCCTTCTGGGGGCACGTCTCGATAGGCTACATTCCGGGCAACAATCAGGTAACCGGCTTTTCGAGTCTGGTGCGGCTGGTTGAAACCGTCGCTGCCCGCCCTCAGATTCAGGAGCGGATGACGACCGAACTGGCGGATGTTCTGGTGCAAAGGCTGAAGCCGAACGGGGTCATCGTGGTGATCAAGGCGCGGCACCTCTGCATCGCGATGCAGGGCGTCCGGCGGGAGGCGACCGAGACGATCACCTCGGCGCAACGAGGCTACCTGAGGAAGCAGATCACCCGGCTGGAAGCGCTCAATCTGATGGGCGGGCGATAGGATGGGGCTTAACTCATTCGACAGCGATTTCGATGCACGACTGCCTCTATCGCACCGACTATTGCGCGCTGTCGGTTCACTCCGCGAGTTTCGCGGGCAAGAAGCGCTCTTTATCAGGCAGCGTCCCGAAGTTCTACAAGCCCTGCGCCGCACCGCCATCATAGCATCGACGGAGTCGAGCAACCGGATTGAGGGAATTGCCCCCCCGCGAAAGCGGTTGGTGGAAATCGTCGAGGGGCAAGCCCCCAATGGTGACCGATCCGAACAGGAGGTCGCTGGCTACCGGGACGTTCTCAACACTATACATGAGCACCACCGGGGTATTCCCTTCAATGTGAACATCGTCCTCCAATTCCACCGCGATCTCTTCAGATACACCGCTGCCGGCGGGGGGCATTGGAAGGTCTCACAGAACGAGATCACCGAGACCCTGCCCGATGGCAGCAGGTGGCAACGATTCCTTCCGGTCGCGCCGCACTTGACCGATCAAGCGATGCGGGACCTGCACGAGTCCTTCGACCGAAACTGGCAGGCGCAGCAAATTGACCCGTTGCTCCTGATACCGGCATATGTTTTCGATTTTCTCTGCATCCACCCCTTTGGCGACGGCAACGGCCGGATGGCGCGCCTTCTCACCCTGCTCTTGTTCTATCGGGCAGGGTTCGAGGTCGGTCGATACATCAGCCTTGAGCGAATCATAGAGAAGACTAAGGAGGAATACTACCGAACGCTCGAACTGTCGTCCGCCGGTTGGCATAATGGCGAGCACAGTCTGGCGCCGTGGACGGAATACTTCCTCGGCATGCTGACGGCTGCGTATCGCAAATTTGAGGAAAGGGTTGGAAAGGTGTCGGGAAAGCGAGGCTTCAAGCGCGATATGGTGCTGGCAGCAATAGAGAGTCGAGCCGCTTCGTTCACCATTAGAGAGATCGCGGAGCGCTGTTCAATAGTAGGCATCGACCATATTCGTCAGGTGCTGAATGCGGCCCGGCGAGAGGGACGCTTGGAGGTTGTCGGACATGGCAAAGCGGCGCGCTGGCGGAAGACGGGACTGTGAAGGCAATGAAATCGACTTTGGGGCATTTTGGGGCATTTATGGTATTAGAATCTCCAGCCAGACTACCTTCCACGATGCACAACTCAATTTATTTTAATAAGTTACACGATTGTCTCGATTAGCGTATGCCAGAGTATTAGTGGCATTAAAGTGGTTGTTGATACCACTAATCGCCGCCTCGCGTTCTCACCATCGACGCCACCGCCCTCCCCGCCGGGTGGTATCAGTTGAATCTCACTGCAGGAAATCGGACGGTCAGCAAGTCTATCGTATTGGGAAAATAGATATCTCACCACAGAGAGCACAAAGGGACACAGAGATTTGACTCTGTGCTTCTCCGTGTCCTCTGTGGTGAATAAAAGTCAGTGTTTCTCACCGATCACCTCGCCTATCTTTCCGGCTGGATACCCTTCGGCCTTGGCATAATCCCGCTCGTGGGCGGAGCCTTCACCTTCATCTGGTGGACGGTCTGGAAGGGGACGGGATTCTACACCGTCCGGCGCTTTCGCCTTGTCCTACTCATTGGCTGGGCATCTGTCGTGACGCTCTATACGGCGCTCTGGTCGCTCAAGCCTCCGCCGCCGGTGCCGATCCGGGTCCACACGATCCTATACGACCCTACCTACTACACCACCGGCGCGTGGCGGACGCAACTGGTGTCGGAAACGATCCAGAACCGGCTCGTCGCATCGCCGGACCCGATCAACGTCCGGATCGGCAACTTCACGCCGGGCAGTTGGTTCGTGCCGCCCGATCCTCATGCTCTCGACCGATTGCTCCTCGATCTGCGAGTCAACTACATCGTTCGGGTGGGACTGAAGGACACCGCCGGCGTCGTCACGGTGCATATTCTGCGGCGGAGCGGGGAGACCTACCGCGAGGTCGCGGAGTTCGATACGCCGCCCGTCGAAGGGCCGCGCGCCGCAGTCTGGGCGGCGCGGGAAGTTGCCGTCAGGATCGGCGACCGGTCGAATCCAAATCCCTGGCCCGGAATGCCTCCCAATCTGCCGGGCATTGCCTTCCAACGCTACTACACCGCACTTGCTAGCCTGACCCGGGAAACGACTCAAGCGCCGCTCGACAGTCTGCGGCAACTCGCTGCCGACTATCCCAAGTGGGCAGCGCCCCGAATCGCATTCGCGAGCCACCTCCTGCAGAGCAATCCGGGGCTTTATCCAGACGAGATCGACTCGCTGCTGACCGAGGCTCTTCATGTCGAACCGGACCGTGCCGAAGGGCTCCTGCAATATGGTCGGTTCAACCTCGAGTTTCGCCGCTGGGACGAAGCCGAGTCGGCGCTCAAGTTGGCTTTCCACTATGGCCCCGATGATCCGCGGGTCTATCTCTACTTGGCACGGCTATCAGAAGCGCGACTTGCCGACCTCCGATTGAAGTCGCGGATTGACCTCCTCGAGCGGGCGATCGTCCTCGATCCCGGCTATGAGGCGGCGCGGCTGCTCCTGGCAAGTGAGTGGAAACGTCGCGGGCGCCGGCCGATCGCCCATAAGGTGCTTGAAGACGGCCTCGCGATCAATCAAAAATCGCCGACGCTGCTTCTGTCGAAGTCGTCGCTCGAGATCGAAATGACCCGCTTTCCGGCAGCCATCGCGACCTGCGATTCGCTCCTTACATACTCGCCCCGTCATCCGAAGGCACTCTATAACCGCGGCCTGGCGCTTATCGGGGTAAAACGTTACGATGAAGCGGTCGGGTCCTTCAAGGAGTCGCTCGAAGCCGGCGGGACGCCCGAAAATTACTACTACCTCGGAGTCGTCCATCAGAAAACGGGACGTTACGAGGAGGCCATTAAATGGTATCAGCGACGCTTCGCTGCCCTCAAGAGCAGCGATGACCAGGGCGCCAAGTCGGCCCGGGCGCGCATCGAGATGTTGCGCGCCTGGCTCGCCGATACGACCCGGTCTCGTCCGACGTTGAATGTGGACCATGAAGTGGAGGCTGCGGCCGATGATTAGCCCCTTCGACGGATTCATGCTGAGCGCGCACCGGGGCGGGCTTTACTACCGCCCTGAGAACAGCCTCGCAGCGTTCGCCTACTCGCTTGACAATGGCATCGGCTGGGTCGAGTGCGATGTGCGTCTCTCGAAAGACCTGAAATGCGTCCTCTATCACGACGAGGAGGTTGTCTTCCCGCATAACGGCTCGAAGCGGGTGCGGGAGTTGACAAGTGCCGAGTTGCGCGCTGCCGACATCGGCGGCGGCGAAGGCGTAACGACGCTCGATGATGCCTTTCGACGTTTCGGCGGGCAACTGGCCTTCGATGTCGAACTGAAGGAACTCGACGCCGTCGAGCACGCGCTCGACGTGATCGACCGGTGTCATATGAGCGACCGGTCTATGGTCACGTCGTTCATTCCGGAAGCGCTGCAGGCTGCCCGGGACCATAAGCCGTCGCTCGTGCGGGGGCTTCTGGTGGACCGGCTAACGGGCCGGATAGTCCGCGGTCGCAGCGGTGTCCGAGGGGCGCTCCTGTTGGGCTGCGACTATCTTCTCCCTCATCATACCCTCCTGACGCCCGAATGGGTCGTCGAAGCCCACGTCGAGGGGCTCAAGGTCGTCGCCTGGACGGTGAACCGGCTGGACGATGCGGCAAGGCTACTTGATTGGGGCATCGACGGGATCATCTCCGACCGTCCCGACTACCTTAAACCGCTCATCCGCGAAAAGCGGCCGGGCGAAGGCATTTAATGCTCCTCCGGTAACTCCGCATCACCCTATCCAATTTCTTGATTTTCGATTCGTCTAACGCTCGTAGGCCGGACTTCACAGGATTCTTCTCTTCCCATACCCTTTTCCATTTGTAAGTAGAATGGGTTTACGCAAACTACAGACCCTCCGCAGCGCAAACGGCCGCGAGGCGCACCACGAGACGAGATGGACCAGCGATCCTGCGGTCCGTAAGGTGCGGGTAGGACCGCTCCAGATCGGCGGCGGCGCGCCGGTGGTCGTTCAGTCGATGTGCTCGACCGACACCCGCGACGTCCGGACGACCCTTGCGCAGGTGCATCGTCTCGTCGAAGCCGGCTGCGAACTGGTGCGCGTCGCGGTGCCGGACGAGGAGGCTTCGGCAGCGCTGCCGGACATCGTGAGAGAGGCCGGCGTCCCGATCGTCGCCGACATTCACTTTCACTACAAGCGGGCGCTCGAAGCGATCGCCGCCGGCGTCGCCAAGGTGCGGCTCAATCCGGGCAACATCGGCTCGCGCGACCGGGTGAAAGCGGTCGTCGAGGCTGCCGGCGAAGCCGGTATTCCGATCCGAATCGGCGTCAACAGCGGCTCGATGCCCGACGACATCCTCCAGCGCGATAACTACATCGTTACGCCGCAGGGGATGGTCGATGCCGCTCTCCGCGAGGTCGAACTCCTCGAGCGGGAAGGCTTCCGCGACATCGTCGTTTCGATGAAGGCAACGGAGACGAAGGTGATGGTGGAGGCGAACCGCCTCTTTCGCCGGGCGACCGACATCCCACTCCATCTGGGGATCACCGAAGCGGGGCTGGAGGGCTACGGCTCGATCAAGTCGGCGATCGGGATCGGCAGTCTCTTGATCGATAGCATCGGCGAGACGATCCGGGTCAGTCTGACTGCCGAGCCGGAAGAGGAGATCAAGGTCTGCTGGTGGATACTCGAATCGACCGGGGTGCGGCGTCGTTCGCCGGAACTGGTCGCCTGCCCGACCTGCGGGCGGATCGAGATTGATCTCTTCAGCCTGACGGCGGAGGTTGAGAAAATGCTGAAGGGCCTCGATTTGCCGATCAAAGTGAGCGTGATGGGCTGCGTCGTCAACGGGCCGGGGGAGTGCCGCGACGCCGACATTGGGCTGGTGGGCGGCAAGGGAAAAGGGCTGATCCTGCGCCATGGCGCAATCGTCCACACCGTCGCGGAGGAGGATCTGCTGCCGAAGTTCCGGGAGGAACTGGCGGCGCTGGTGGAAGAGGAGCGAGGTCGAACCGCGTAATGACCGATGCCCGGTAGGGGCGCGAAGAATCGCGCCCGCGTAGGGGTTTGATGCTTGTGGCAC